>JAFAWL010000161.1 GCA_019241805.1 Actinomycetota bacterium | reverse complement strand
GGCCGTCGGTGCCGACGCATTCATCCGTGACCTGCCCGACGGCTACGACACCGACGTTCGCAAACGCGGCGGCCGGCTATCGGCCGGTCAGCGGCAGCTGATCGCCTTTGCGCGGGCCTTCCTGGCCGATCCGGCCGTGCTCATTCTCGACGAGGCGACCTCGTCCCTGGACGTACCGACCGAGCGGGCGGTGCAGCGTGCGCTGCGCACAGTGCTGCACGAGCGCACGGCGCTCATCATCGCGCACCGCCTCTCGACCGTTGAGATCGCCGATCGGGTCCTTGTCCTCGACGAGGGCCGAGTCGTCGAGGACGGCAGTCCGGCCGAACTCATCGCCCGCGGTACCGGACAGTTCGCGGCCTTACACGAGTCATGGCGCGAGTCGCTCGTGTCCTGATCAGCCGGTGAGATGGGCGAATGCGACTGCGGCGGCGGTCGCCACGTTGAGCGAGTCGACGCCATGCGCCATCGGAATGCGCACCCGCCGATCGGCCGTGGCGAGGGCAGCGTCACTCAGACCCGGACCTTCCGCGCCCAGGAGCACCGCCCAGGCCGACGGGATCGGCACTGTGGACAGCGGTTCGGCCTGTGGCCGCGGTGTCAGCGCTAGTAGTTCGATTCCGCGTCCACGAAGCACCGACAACGCCTGCGGCCACGGTCCGGGCAGGGTCGCGAACGGCACGCGAAGGACGTGCCCCATCGACACCCGCACACTTCGGCGATACAGCGGGTCGGCGCACCGCGCGTCGAGCAGGACCCCCTCGATTCCGAAGGCCGCCGCGTTGCGGAACAACGCCCCGAGGTTCTCGAAATCGTTCATCGATTCGCAGACGACGAGCCGGCGCGCGCCGGCGAGCACGGTCTCGACCGTCAGTGACGGGCCCCGATCGGCAGCGGCGAGAACACCGCGCGTGACGCGGAATCCCACGACGTCGCTCAACACCCACTTGTCGAGGCGATACACGGGGGCGTCGAGTCGATCGAGCACAGCCGCCAGCGCGTCGATGCGGCCCGGAACACCGGCAACGGCCCGCACACAGTAGGGCGAGTCGACCAATCTTCGGACGACGTTCATACCTTCGGCGATGACCACCCCGCGCCGGTCCGGCCGCACGTCGGAATCGGACAGATTGCGAAAGTCGTCCAGTCGCGGGTCGGCCGCATCGCGGATGTCGACCGGCTGCATCGGATCATTGTCTTTCGGAGCCCGCGCCGACAATTAGCGCGGTCGGCCGCGCCGAACTCAGATTTCGGCCAGCCGGTTCAGCAGGGGGATCACTTTTTCGAGCAACATGCGGTCCTCCAAGCTCAGCTCGGACAACTGGCGGGCGAGCCAGGCGTCGCGCGAGCGCCGCTCCGAGGCAACCAGCTCACGACCGGCCCCGGTCAACGCAATGATGGCCTGCCGCTTGTCGTTCGGGTGCACGCTGCGCTCGACCAGGCGTCGTTCCTCCAGGTTCGCCAAGACCTTGGTCATCGACGGCGGCTGAACCCGCTCGTACGCGGCGAGTTCGCCCGCGCTCATCGGTCCGCGCGAATCGAGAATCGACATCGCGGACAGCTGCGTAAGGGTTACCGATACGTCCACCCGCTGGATGCGGATGAGCCGGGTCAAGCGCAGCAGAGCCGGGCGCAACTCCGCCGCCAGCTCCGGCGTAGTCGCTCGAACCGTCGCGCTCATATCATTAGTTTAGCTAACGATCATGGTAACCGCTAGCACTAACTGCATGCCCACTAACCTCGAATCGTGTCCGCGCCGCCGCCTCCCGACGCCGACCGCCCAGGCTCACGCGCCGGCGAACTGGCCGAGGCCCCGGAACCGGTCCCCGTCAACGCTCGGCGAATCATCGCGGCCGGCACAGCCCTGTGGTTCGTAACCTTCGTCGCGCTACTGCCCTTCTACGGCTGGCTCGGTCGACACCATCACCGCCTCTGGCTCTGGACCTGCCTCGCCGGCTGGATCCTCGGCCTGATCGGTTACGCCATCATGAACCGGCACCGCGCCCAGGGTCGCACCGTCTGAGGAATCGTCGGCCGACCCGGTCGGCTCGCTCGATCCGCGCGAGTCCGCGGCAAGCGAACCGGCTTCGAGCTGCTCTCCGTCGTCGTAAACCGGGCCGAGCAACGGTTCGGACAGGGGCGGCAACTCCACCAGCGCCTGAGAGTGCGCGCCGCACCCGTATTCGACGCTGACCACCCGTCCGTCGGCGTTGGAGAACTGGTTGCCACAGGCACCGAAGCCGGCTCGCAACGACCCGGCCAGTGGCAGGAAGAACCCACAGGTGCCGCAGTTCGCGGGCGCCTGGCGAGCCATCGGCGCCGCCGGCCCGTAGTCGCTGTCCGACCAGCGATCCGCCGTGTCCAGTCGGCCTTCGCGCGAGAACACGCGTTCGCGGCCGAGCCCGAGTTCGAACGCGACCTCTTCCACCGCCGGATCGTCGGAGAACACGTAGCCCGGCACGAGGCGTTCGTCGTCGGGCGCGGTCGGCAGCAGATCACCGGGCGCCAGGTCGCCCGGCCGCAACCGCTCGTTCCACGGGACCCAGGCCGGCGCGAGCAGCGCATCGCCGCCCGGCAGCAGCACGACCTCGTCGACGGTGACGTGCGCCGAGTCGGGCACGCGGCTGACGATCACGGCCCAGTACCAACCGCGGTAGCCGGGCAAGTCGGCGGCGAACGAATGACAGGCACTGAGGTCGTCGCCTTCACGCCGCACGCCCAGATGGGCACCGACCGCTGTACCCGCCTCGTAGTCCGCCGCGCTGCGGGCCAGCTCAGCCGCCCCGGCCAGCACGAGGTCGGCTGCGCCCGAGCCGACATCACCACCGATAGCGGACGGTATCGCGGGTGGCAGCGCCGAAACGTCGTTCACAACTGCCATTGTGACAGTGCGGTGAGGCAGGATTGAGACCGTGGCTGGACGCAACCCGCAGGAGCAACCGCGACGGCGGTTCTCGAGGTCAGGCCACACCTCGCATCCTGGGCGACCGGCCGCAGCACCTCCGGCGCATCCCGCGCCGCAGCCCGGATCGCCACCGCCACCACCGCAATACGGTCCGCCGGCGCAATACGGTCCGCCGGCGCAATACGGCCCGCCGCAGCAATACGGTCCACCCGGCCAGTACGGTGCGCCGCCGCACTACGGTCCGCCAGGGCCGCAACGACCAACGCGGCCGTATCCCGCCGGGGGCGACCCGGCCCCGGGAGGCAGTGAGGGCTTCGGCGCCCCGACCTACCACAACGGTGGGCCTTGGCCGGGCGCATCGACTACAGGCGTCGACGCCGCCGCGAGCCGCGGACGCCTGGCGGGAGGCGCCCGCGCGGCCGCAATCGGAACGCACCACGCGGCTCGCGCCGTCACCCGCAAGGTCATCTCGGCCAGCCAGGCCGACGGAGCGCGTGAATCGGGGCTGACGGCCCTCATCTGGAACCAGGTGCTGTCCTTCGGCACCGACGCCATGATCACGGTGGCCCTCGCGAGCACCGTGTTCTTCGGTGCGTCCACCCACGCCCAGCGCGGCAACGTGCTGCTCTATCTGCTGGTGACGATGGCGCCGTTCGCGATCGTGGCGCCGGTCATCGGGCCCGCGCTCGATCGTTTTCAGCACGGCCGACGATGGGCGATGGCCGGCACCGGCATCGGCCGGGCGATTCTCGCGGTGATCATGGCGGGGCACGCGACGAACCTGCTGGTGCTCTATCCCTGCGCACTGGGCTCGCTGGTGCTCTCGAAGGCCTACAGCGTCGTGCGCGCCGCGGCCGCCCCGCGCCTCGTGCCGCCGAGCATGACGTTGGTCGAGGCGAATGCGCGGCTGTCCGTGTTCGGTCTGGGCGCGGCGATCATCGGTGGCGCGATCGTCGGTGCCGTCATCAAGGTGACCGGGTCGTACGCCGCCGGTCTCTGGGTCACGGCGATCGCGTTCGCCGCCTGCGCCTACTTCGCCTTCCGACTGCCCCCGGAAGTCGATTCGGCGACGCCCGCACCTCGACATCCCGAGGAACCCGCACGCCCGCGAACACAGGCACACGTTCCGCCGCTACAACGGATTCGCAGTTGGGCCAGACGCGGGTTCGTCCCGCAGGTCATCATCGCGCTGGAGGGCGAGTCGGCGCTGCGCTTCCTGGCCGGCCTACTCACGATCTTCATGGCGTTCTGGGTGGAATCCACCCGGCACGGTTTCTCGGCGATCCTCGCCCTGGGCGCGATCGTCGGCGCGGCCGGCGTGGGCAACTTCCTCGGTACCGGCCTGGGCGCCCGGCTGAAGCTGAGCCGCCCCGAGGTCGTCGTGACCATCTGTCTAGGAATCGCGGCGGTCAGCTGCTTGCTCGTCGGCCTGGTCTTCAGCATCGATCTCGCGGTTATCGGCATGCTGCTAGCGTCGTCGGCCAACGCACTGGGCAAGATCGCGCTCGACGCCGTGATCCAGCGCGATGTCGCCGAAACCCTGCGTTCGAGCGGGTTTGCGCGCAGCGAGACGTTCCTGCAGCTCGCCTGGGTCGTCGGCGCCGCCCTCGGTTGCCTGTTGCCCAGCCAGGACGGCGATCTCGGCTTCATCGTCGGCGGGGCGGTCGCCGTGGTGGTGTGCGTTCTCGTCCTGCTGCGTGCACGCGCTGATTCCCCGCACACCGCCGCCGATCACGGAGCCGGGCACTACGCGCACGACCAGGGCGCCGTCCGTCCGGCGCCACCCACCGGCAAGCCGGTCGCAGGTTATCCGCCACCGGGCGGCCCCGGGCGGGCGCCGGCCGCTCCGCCTACTGGCGGCTACCCGCAGCCGACCTATCGACCCGGTGCCGGTCCCGTGCCACCCAACCGCCCGAACGTTCCTCCGGCCGCCGGACCACGGCCGGCGACGGGACGTCCGCCCGGTAACGTGGCGCCGGAACCGCCGCGAGCGTGAGCCGGCTGCCGAGCCGGTCGGGGCGCCGGACAGGAGGCCCGTCGAACGTGTCGAGCCGCCGCCTGCTCGGCCTCGGCGCCGGCCTGCTGCTCGCCGCCGGCCTGCTCAGTGCCTGCGACAAGCCCCTCCCTCAAATCACCGTCCTGTCCAATCGCACCGTCACGCGAATATCTCCGACCACATACTGCTTCAACCCCACCAGGTGCCGGCACACAACCGCCAGCGCGCGCAGTGTCACGGCCCGTTCGGGGACGTCGATCCTGGTCGATGTGCCGGGTTCGGTGGCTGACGGACACTGGCTGGTCTCGGCCTACACGCAGGATTCGAGCGGCAAGCAGACGCCGATCGAGGGAGCCGGCAGCGGCGTGCTACACAACCAGCACTCCGTCTGGTTGCCGGTGCCCACGAGCTCCGGCGCCTACGCGTTGGCGATTCAGTCCTTCACCGGAGCCACGCCGACCGGCATCTGGGACGTCGTCGTGCAGCTGCGTTGATGCGACTGCTGGTCGTGACCGCGGTCGAGGCCGAACGGGATGCCATCCTTCGCGCCCTCGATCCAGCCGGGGGCAACGACATCGGTGACGCCGACGCCTCGGTCGCCAGCTCCGGGATCAACCGGGTGATCGACGTCGTCGTGGGCGGTGTCGGCGCGGCCGAGGCCGCCGTCGGCACGACGTACGCCTTGCAGGCGCAGCCGGTCGACCTCGTCCTCTCGGCGGGAATCGGTGGCGGATTCGCGCCGAGCGGGCCCGGTGCGCTCGTCGTCGCATCAGGAATCGTCTGGGCCGACCTCGGCGCCCAAGCACCGAACGATTTCATCCCGCTGGCCGAGCTGGGCTTCGGCCGGCACCGTTACGACGTCGATCCTGACTTGAGCCAGCGCCTGGCCGCGGCGAGCGACGCCGCAGTGGGCGAAATCCTCACGGTCGCCACGGTGACGGGCACAGCCGAGCGTGCCGCCGAACTGTTCCGACGCCACCCACGGGCGCGGGCCGAAGCGATGGAGGGTGCCGGCGTCGCCGCGGCCGCCGCCCGCGCGGGAGTCGAGGTTGCCGAGATCCGCGCGATCAGTAACGTCGTCGGTCCACGAGACCGTTCGGCCTGGCAGATTCCGCAGGCGCTCGAGCGGCTGGCCCGTGGGGTCGCCGCCATCGCCGCCGTAGGCTGGACGGCACCATGAGCGCCCCACTCAAGATCGCCTACTCGCCGTGTCCGAACGACACCTTCGTCTTTCACGCCTGGGCCCACGGCCTGGTCGGGGGTCCGCCGGTCGAGGTCGAGTTCGCCGACATCGACATCACCAACGGGGCCACCGAGCGCGGCGCCTACGACGTCGCCAAGGTCTCATTCGCCGCGTTGCCGTGGCTGCTCGACCGCTACCGACTACTGCCGTGCGGCGGCGCACTGGGACGTGGCTGCGGACCGCTGGTCCTCACCCGAGAAGCGTTGCCGGATCTCAGTGGCCGCACCGTCGCCGTGCCGAGCGAGCGTTCGACCGCTTACCTGCTCTTCCGGCTATGGGCCACCGGCCAACGTCCCGCGGCGATCGACGTCGTGCCGTTCAACCAGATCATGCCGGCCGTCCGTGACGGTCGCTACGACGCAGGTTTGGTCATCCACGAGGCCCGATTCACCTATCCGTCCTACGGCCTGCGCTCCTTCGTCGATCTCGGTGCCTGGTGGGAGCAGGACACCGGCCTGCCGATCCCGCTCGGCGCCATCCTCGCCCGGCGCGAGCTGGACACGGTGGCATTGGCCGAGACGATCCGGGCGTCGGTCGACTACGCATGGGCACATCCGGACGCCTCCGCCGAGTACGTGGCTCAACACGCCGACGAGATGTCGCCGGACGTACAGGCCCAGCACATCGCTCTCTACGTCAACGAGTTCACCCGCGACCTGGGCGATGCGGGCTACGCCGCGGCCGAAGCACTGCTCGGCCGGGCGCACGACGAAGGCATCATCCCGAAGGCGCCGGGTCTGCGCGACTGAGCCGGCTCACCCGCTGCGTCGAGCGCGCTCAGGCGTCGAGGTTGTCGGCGACCGCGCGCAGCACCGAAGCGACCTTGCGGGCCTCCCCGCGTTCGGGGTAGCGGCCGCGTCGCAGCGAGTTCGAGACCGTGTCGAGCAACTTGATCAGGTCCTCGACGATCGGAGTCATCTCCTCCGGCGGCTTACGAGTCGCCCGCACCACTGAGGGCATCGGATCGAGAACGCGCACGGACAACGCCTGGCTGCCCTTACGGCCCTGGACGATGCCGAACTCGACGCGCTGGCCCGGTTTCAGCTCGGCGACTCCCTCGGGCAACGCGTCACTGTGCACGAAGACGTCAGAACCACCGTCCTCGGCGAGAAAGCCGAAGCCCTTCTCCGCGTTGAACCACTTCACCTTGCCGGTAGGCACGCCGAACTCCTCGTCGTCCGGGCCTCACTGCCCGAAGATCGTCACCCGTACATGAACAAAGGCACCGCACGCCGCGGTGCCCACTCACCGCAAGGCTACTGCCCCGGCCGGTGTTTGGCACAGGCGATACCGGATGCGGACGGTGCTATTCGTGCCACTCGGTCGCATCCCTCGCCACATCCGTCATGCGAGAATGGACGTTCCGCCCGGACCGGCGGACCACAGGCAGGAGCAACACCATGGCGGCCTCGACGCCCAACCTCCCGCGGCCCTACCGGGTCAATGCCCCGGCCGAGGACTTCCACGTCTCCGAACTGGCCGCTGATGCCGTCGGTTCCATGCCGCCCTTCGGCAACATCGAGTTCCCGGTGCCGATCGAGACGCTCGGCTACGTCCACCCCGGACCGGCGGATCGCCCGAACCTACTCGGCGACTGACGTCGGATGGCTCGGCCGGTCCAGCGTTCGGCTCCGGCCGGATCGCTGTCCGACTGGCTGCGCGGTCGCTCCGACGAACAACTGATCGAGCTGCTGCGACGGCGACCTGATCTCGGTCTTCCGGCGCCGGCCGATTTCGGCACGCTGGCCAGCCGCGTCTCGGTCCGCACCTCGGTACAGCGCGCGGTCGACGGTCTGGACGCCGGTCTTCTGCGAGTACTCGAGGCGCTCGTTCTCAGCCTCGTCGACGATCGGGTCGAGCCTGCCGCGGCGGCCGCCTTGCTCGGCCGCGACCAGCTCGGACCGCTGCTCGACCCGCTGCTCGATCTGGCCCTGGTCTGGGGTGCTCCGAGCACGCTGCACCTGGTTGCCGGCGTTCGCGAGGCGGTGGGAATGTACCCGGCCGGTCTGGGCCGCCCGGCCGATGTGCTCCTGGCCGCGGTCTCCGATGTGGTGCTCGCCCCCGTACTGCGCAATCTCGGCCTGCCGCCGCAACCGCAGCCTCAGGCGGGTTTCACCGTGGCCGACGTGCTCGCCGACGGGGACGCCCGCGGCCGGTTGCTCGAAGCGAGCGACGAAGAGGAGTTGGACGTTCTGCGGCGGTTGGCCGGAGGGCCACCGATCGGGTTGCTTCGCGAGCCGATCGACGCCGCCGGGGACGGACAGAGCGCCCCGCTGCGGTTGGTTGCCCGGGGACTTTTGATCCCGGTCGACACGCAGACGGTCGAGCTGCCCCGCGAACTGGGCCTGGCCCTGCGGGGCGAGCGTCCGCTGGGTCCCGTCGCCGAACACGCGCCGGTCGTTGCGACAACCGACCGCGGTCCGGCCGAGGCCGACCGGTCCGGCACCACGGCCGTGCTCGAACTGATCCGGTTGGTGGAGTCACTCGGACAGGCGTGGAGCCGCCAGCCGGCGCCCGTACTGAGAAACGGTGGCCTGGGCGTTCGCGAGCTGCGCCGCACGGCGCGCGAGCTCGACGGGCCAGAAGCGACCGCGGCGCTCGTCATCGAGATCGCGGCCGCGGCCGGGCTGGTCGCGATGAGCCACACCGTCGAACCGAGTTTCCTGCCGACGTCGGACTATGACCTCTGGCGACGTCATGAACCGGCGCAACGGTGGGTGCAGCTCGCCGCGGCCTGGCTGGCGATGACGCGCCAGCCGAGCCTGGCCGGCGAGCGGGATGAGCGCGATCGGCCGATCACCGTCCTCGGACCGGACGCCGAAAGGGGAACGTTGCCCGCCCTTCGGCGACAGGTGCTGGAGTCGCTGCTGGAGTTGCCACCCGGCGGTGCGCCGGTGCGCCGGGCCGACGTTCTCGACCGATTGAGCTGGCGAGCACCGCGCCGCGCCGCCGCCCAACGCTCACTGGTCACCGCGATCCTTAACGAGGCCGACGGCATCGGGGTCACCTCGGCCGGCGGGCTCACCGGCTACGGCCGGGCGCTACTGGCCGGTTCGACGACGGCGGCCGAATCGGCGCTCGCGATCGCCTTGCCCCTGCCGGTCGACCACATCCTCGTCCAGCCCGACCTGACGATCGTCGTTCCGGGACCGCCCGAGCCCGAACTCGCTCACGAACTGGACCTGGTTGCCGACCTGGAATCGACCGGTGGCGCCAGCGTCTATCGCATCACCGACGCGAGTGTGCGGCGCGCTCTTGATCGGGGACGCACGGCCACTGAGCTCTCGGCCTTGCTGGCCACCCGGTCACGTACGCCGATCCCACAGGCCCTCAGCTACCTGATCGAGGACGTAGGACGGCGCCACGGCGTGCTGCGCTCGGGGGCGGCGGCGGCCTATCTGCGCTGCGACGACCAGGCGTTGCTCGATCGCGTGCTGGCCGAGCGCACCGTTGACGGTCTGGATCTGCGGCGTCTCGCGCCGACCGTGGCGGTGTCGCCGGTGCCGGTGGCGCGCCTGCTGGAGGTGCTGCGCTCGGCCGGCTTCGCGCCGGCGGCCGAGGCGCCCGACGGTGGCGTTCTGACGCTGCCGCAGGACCAGCCACGCGCGCCGTCTCGTGCCGGGGGCCGGATCGTGCGGCTACGCCCGGCCATCGACTCGGGTGAGCAGGCGGCGGAACTCGTTCGCCGTATCCGGGCCGGCGACTCGATGCGCGACATTGCCCGCCGTACGCAACCGCTAACCCAGCAAGTTCCAGGCGTGACCTCGGCGTCGACTCTCGGGCTGCTTCGCGACGCGATCCGCAACGGGCGGCTGGTCTGGCTGGGCTTCGTCGACTCCGACGGGACGGCCTCGCAGCACACGATCCTGCCGATCTCCTTGGCCGGCGGGGTGTTGCGCGGCCACGATCCCAACAGCGCCCGGCTGCTGTCCTACCCGCTGCATCGCATCACGACGGCCGGAGTCGTCGAGGACTGAACGGCGGAACATCGCAGTTACCGACCGATGTTGGAACAATGCCGATGTTGGAACAATGCCGATGTTGGAACGATGGAGTGTTCGAACCGCATAGAAGTTTGGAGTTCCGTGACCGACGGACCGTTGATCGTCCAATCCGATAAGACGTTGCTGCTCGAAGTCGACCATCCGCTGGCCGGCGAGGCCAGAGCGGCGATCGGGCCGTTCGCCGAGCTCGAGCGCTCACCCGAACACGTACACACCTACCGGCTGACGCCGTTGGGGCTGTGGAACGCGCGCGCGGCCGGGCACGACGCCGAGCAGGTCGTCGACGCGCTCGTCCGGTACTCGCGCTACGCCGTCCCGCACGCGCTTCTGGTTGACGTGGCCGACACGATGGACCGTTACGGGCGCCTGCAGTTGATGAAGCACCCGACGCACGGGTTGGTGCTGGTCAGCCTGGATCGGGCCGTGCTGGAAGAGGTCCTGCGTCAGAAAAAGATCGCGCCGATGCTCGGTGAGCGCATCGACACCGACACCGTCGTCGTCCATCCGTCCGAGCGCGGTCGGCTGAAGCAGGCGCTGCTCAAGGTCGGTTGGCCGGCCGAAGATCTCGCCGGGTATGTCGACGGCGAAGCGCACCCGATCGAGCTGGCACCCGACGGTTGGGAGCTGCGCGATTACCAACAGCAGGCGGTCGACATGTTCTGGGCCGGCGGTTCGGGTGTCGTCGTGCTTCCGTGTGGTGCCGGAAAAACGCTCGTCGGGGCCGCCGCGATGGCCCAGGCGAAGGCGACAACGCTCATTCTGGTAACGAACACTGTCGCCGGGCGCCAGTGGCGGCGCGAGCTGCTCGCGCGCACCTCGCTGACCGAGGAGGAGATCGGCGAGTACTCCGGCGAGCGCAAGGAGATCCGGCCGGTCACCATCGCGACGTATCAGGTGATGACCACACGCCGGAAGGGCGAGTACCGCCACCTCGAATTGTTCGATTCCCGCGACTGGGGACTGATCGTTTACGACGAGGTGCATCTGCTGCCGGCGCCGATCTTCCGGCTCACGGCCGATCTGCAGTCCCGGCGTCGCCTCGGCCTCACCGCGACCCTGATCCGCGAGGACGGTCGGGAAGGCGACGTGTTCTCACTCATCGGTCCCAAGCGTTACGACGCACCCTGGAAGGACATCGAGAGTCAAGGGTGGATCGCGCCGGCCGACTGCACCGAGGTGCGCGTGACGCTGACCGACCATGAACGGATGACCTACGCCACGGCCGAACCGGAGGACCGCTACAAGCTCGCGGCGACGGCACGCACCAAGCTGCCCGTGATCAAGTCGATCGTCGACCGGCACCCGGACGAACAGGTGCTCGTCATCGGCGCGTATCTCGAGCAGCTGGACGACGTCTCGGCCGAACTCGACAGCGCCCCGATCATCCAGGGATCGACCACAACGAGGGAGCGGGAACGGCTTTACGACGAGTTCCGTCGGGGCGAGCAGCGAGTGCTGGTCGTGAGCAAGGTGGC
>JAFAWL010000087.1 GCA_019241805.1 Actinomycetota bacterium | reverse complement strand
AGTCGGCCGGCGTCGTCGAGGACCGGTGCCGCCACCAGGTTGTAGGTGGCCAGGTGCATGGTGATGTCGGCGATCGGCGTGTGCGGCGCCAGCCAACCGGAGTCGCGTTCGACGATTCCGCTGACCAGCGAGGACGGCGGCTCGCGTAACAGCCGCTGGGTGTGGGCGGTGCCGAGGAAGCGGCCGGTCGGTGTCGCCTGGGGCGGGCGGACCACGAAGACCTGGGCGGCCAGGGCCGGGGTCAGGTCCGGGTTGCGGACGAGGGCGAGGGCCTCGGCGACCGTGCCGTCGGGCAGCATGACGACGGGTTCGGAGGTCATCAGCCCGCCGGCGGTGTAGTCGCCGTAGGTCATCAGTCGGCGAACCGGTTCGGCCTCGTCCGGCTCCATCAGTTCGAGCAGGCGCTGCTGGTCGGCAGTCGGCATCTCGCTGAGCAGGTCGGCCGCGTCGTCGTCGTCCATCGCTTCCAGCACGTCGGCGGCCCGCTCGTCGGTGAGCGACGTGATCAGGTCGACCTGGTCGTCTTCGGGAAGTTCCTGCAGGACGTCGGCCAGCCGTTCGTCGTCGAGTGCCGCCGCCACTTCGAGCCGGCGCTTGTCGGGCATGTCCTGCAGAGCGCTGGCCACGTCGGCCGGCCGCAGCGTCGACAGCACCGACAAGAGCGTGTCGGTGCCCTGCTGTTCCTCGGCCAGCGAGAGCCCGTCGACCTCGTCCCAGTCGACCTGGAACAGCGGGCCGCGCCGGCGGGGCAGTCGGCCGGCGCCGCCGCGAACGGCCAATTTGGTGATCACCCAGTCGCGGGTTCGGCTCTGTTCCATGCCGGCGTCGACGACCGATACCCGGTGACCGTTCGCGGTCACCGTCACGGTCCGGTCGAGGATTTCGGCCAGCACCTGCAGTTCGTTGGGCCGCGGTTCGAAGCGCCGCATGTTGACTGACCCGGTGGCGAGCACGACGGCGTCCGGTTCGATCCGGGTGACGCGGCCCATCGGGACGAAGATCCGATGTCGATGGGCCATTTCGATGACCAGACCCAGCACGCGCGGTGGCTGGCGCCCGACGCGAAGGGTCGTGACGGCATCCCGAACCCGGCCGATGGTGTCTCCGTTGGGGTCGAAGACGCCGATGCCAGCCAAGCGGGCGATGAAGATCCTCGTCCCGGTCGTCACGGTGGAAGGTTAGTGGAGGGCAGGCGCCCATCCCAGGCGACAGGCGGCCCTTGTGCACCGACGGCGCGGACCGGCTTCTGCGTTCCGCCGGGCCGGAGTATCGTTAGCTCAGCTAACAAAGTATCTTCGACCGGCGCGGGAGTGCGATATTCAGTGAATCTCACCAGGCCCGCGGCAGGTTGGTCCAGGGCACGCGTCGATCGGGCGCACCCCCACTACAAGTGGGTCGCGCTCTCGAACACGACCATCGGCGTGCTCATGTCCACCCTCAACTCGTCGATCGTGATCATCTCGCTGCCGGCGATCTTCCGCGGGATCCATCTCGACCCGCTCGCCCCGGGCAACGTCAGCTATCTGCTCTGGACGCTGATGGGATACCTGGTGGTCTCGGCGGTGCTGGTCGTCACGCTGGGTCGATTGGGCGACATGTTCGGCCGGGTGCGGGTCTACAACTACGGCTTCGTCGTCTTCACCATCGCATCGGTCGCACTCGCGCTCGATCCTTTCGATGCAGGCACCGGAGCCTTGTGGCTCATCCTCTGGCGATTGGTGCAAGGAATCGGCGGCGCGATGCTGTTCGCCAACTCGACGGCCATCCTTACCGACGCCTTTCCGGCGGATCGGCGCGGCATGGCATTGGGCATCAATCAGGTCGCTGCCCTGGCCGGCGGATTCATCGGCCTGGTCGTAGGCGGCCTGCTTTCCGAGGTCGATTGGCGGCTGGTGTTCTTCGTCTCCGTGCCGGTCGGTCTGATCGGCACGGTGTGGTCGTATCGCAGTCTGCACGAACTCAGCGAGCGGCAGCCGTCGCGCGTCGACTGGTGGGGCAACATCCTGTTCGCCGTCGGCCTGACCTCTCTGTTGGTCGGCATCACCTACGGCATTCAGCCCTACGGTGGCAGCTCCATGGGTTGGCTGAACCCATGGGTGTTGACCGCCATGATGGGCGGCATCGCGTTGCTGGTCGCCTTCTGCATCGTCGAGACGAAGGTGTCGGCGCCGATGTTCGCCATGACCCTGTTCCGTAATCGGGCCTTCTCCGCCGGCAACCTCGCCGGACTGCTCAGTTCGATCGCTCGCGGCGGCCTGCAGTTCATGCTCATCATCTGGCTGCAAGGCATCTGGCTGCCACTGCACGGGTTCCAGTACGAGGACACTCCGCTGTGGGCGGGCATCTATCTGCTGCCGCTCACCGTCGCCTTCCTCGTTGCCGGCCCGGTGTCGGGAACGCTGTCGGATCGGTTCGGCGCTCGCGCATTCGCCACCGGCGGTCTGCTGCTCGTCGCGCTCAGCTTCTTGGGCCTGATGCTGTTACCGACCAACTTCAATTACTGGGCCTTCGCGGGCCTGCTGGTACTCAACGGAATCGGCTCGGGCCTGTTCGGGGCACCGAACACCACGGCCATCATGAACAGCGTTCCCGCCCACCAGCGCGGTGCGGCCTCGGGCATGCGCGGCACGTTCTTCAATTCCGGCAGCTCGCTGTCGATCGGCGTCTTCTTCTCGCTGATGATTGCCGGTCTGGCCGCCACTTTGCCTAGCACGCTCTACAACGGGCTACGCGATCATCACGTGCCGGCCGACGTCGCCCGCGCGGTCGCCGACCGGCCCCCGATCGGCAGCCTGTTCGCGACCTTCCTGGGCTACAACCCGATCAAGACCTTGGTCGGCCACCAGACGCTGTCGCAGTTGTCGGCCGCCGATCGCGCGACGTTGGAGGGGCGCGAGTTCTTCCCGCAGCTCATCTCCAGCCCCTTCCATCACGGCTTGACGATCGTGTTCTTCGCCGCCATTGCGATGTCGGTCATCGGTGCGCTCGCTTCGTTGTTCCGCGGCGGGCGCTACGTCTACAACGAGGTCGACCGGACTCCTGCGGCCGAGCTGTCCGACGGGAGTGCCGGTGCGAAGGCGTCCGGTCGGGTCAGCGGGCCTTCCGGGCACCCGTCAGCCGCACCGCGATAACGCCGAGCACTCCACCGGCCAGGGTGAAGAAGGGCAATAACCACAAGGCGAACGGCACTCCGGCCGCCTGAGCCACCAGACCGATGCCGCTGGGGCCGAGTAGGAAGCCCAGGTAGCCGAACGACGAGACCGTCGCGATCGCGGGGCCTGATGGACCGTCGGTGTCGGCCGCCGTGCTGAACAGCACCGGCACCATCACCGCCAGGCCCACGCCCAGGAACGCGAATCCGATGACATCGCCGCTCAGCGTGTTCGTGCCCATGCCGATCGCGAGCCCCGCGGCGCCGACCACCGACAGCCCGGCCACGCAGCGAGCACGTCCCAGGGCGTGCACGATGCGATCCCCGACCACCCGGCCGGCTGTCATCATGATGCTGAAGGCGGCGAAGGCGAAGCCGACCTGACCGGCCCGGACGTGCAAGTGATCGCGCAGCAGCACACCGCTCCAGTCCGAGACGGCTCCCTCCGACATCAACGCGAAGATGCCCGCGATCCCGAGCAAGACCAACCGCAGCTCGGGCAGTCGGAGCCGGCGACGCTGGAGCGGGGACGCTTCGATTTCCTCGGCAATCTCGTTTGCCTCGTCGGCATCGCCCGCCTCCTCGGCATCGTCGGCATCGCCGGCCTCGTGCGACGGATCGGCGAGAAACGCCCGACCGGCCCACAGGGTCGCGGTGGCCAGCACTACACCCAGGGCACTTTGTTGCAGCCAGATCGGCACATGCAGGCCGGCACCGATGCCGCCGATGACGGCGCCGGCGAACGACCCGATGCTCCAGGCTGCGTGGAAGCTCGACAGCACGGGACGCCGGTAGCCCGTCTCGACGGTGACGCCTTGGGCGTTCATCGCTACGTCGAGGCCGCCGACGGTGAAGCCGATCACGAGCAACGCCAGGCACAGCGTGGCGAGGTTGGGCGCCACACCGACCAGCCACGCCGACGCACAGTTACCGGCGACCATCCACCGGGTCGCTGCGGCGCTGCCGAACCGGGAGGTCCACCCGCCGATCAGCCGCATCGAGACTAGGGAACCGACCGCGGGGGCGAGCAAAGCCACTCCCAACGAGGCCGACGACAGATCGAGGTGGTTCTTCACCTCGGGAATCCGCGGCGCCCAGGCACCCATGATCAGTCCGTTCGCCGCGAACGTGATCGCCACAGCGATCCGGGCGCGGCGAAGCTGCTCGCGCGAGGCGTGGGCGGGCTCGACGTGACGGGGGAGGGCTACTTCGTACATGACCTTCTCGGGCGAGCGGGGGACGGCTGTCGCGGAATTTCATCGTCTCACGAGTTTATTGATTTCGCACGGTCGTCTACGTCCGGTCTGTACCCCGCCCGGGGTTGTGGTGGGGTTGGGTCAGCTCTCGACAGTTCGAGTCGTGCACATCGGCCCCGATCCGACCACGGCGCGCAAAGTCCTAGCAGTCGCCGTGGTTGCTCTCTGACTCGCCGGAAATCACGCGTCGAGCACGAGGGCGGCGAGGGCTCGTGCATGCCGAGCCGGACCGTCGCTGCCGAGGGCCGCGGTCGAGGCGTAGAGGCCTTCGACTACGAGGGCCAATTGGTCGGCTAGCATCGCCGCTTTCGACGGGCCGGGGCCGGGCAGTTCGTCGACAAGCGCGTGCAGCTTCGCGCGTACCCAGGCCTTGACCGCGCGCGCACTGGCATTCGCGGCCGAAGTCGGGTCGGGATATTCCGCCAGTGCCATGAGAAATGGGCAGCCGCGAAACGCATCCGGCCGCGTGACGTCGGTGAGATCGTCGAAGAGCGCGAGAATGCGCTCGCGCGCGGGCAGACCCGGCGCCGCGGTGATCGATTCGATCCAGTCGCGATAGCCCACCGCGAAGCGATCCACATACGCCGCGACGAGATCGTCCTTCGAGTCGAACAGGCGGTACAACGTCGTCGGCGCGATGCCGGCGTCGGCGACGATTCGATCGATGCCGGTGGCTCGGATGCCGTCGCGGTAGAAGCGCTCCTCGGCGACATCGAGGATGTGCTCCCGCGTCTCGGCCGCGGAGCGCCGCTGCCGTAGGGCGGTCATCGGCGCATTCACGATTGACATGTTAGGGATCGTTCCCTAGCGTGTCAATGAACGAGACGACGGCGGAAGGGGATGCGCATGTCTGGCGGATTCGTCGACGCACCGCCTTCATCCGGGGCCGGCCCACTGGTGGGGCGCCGGCTGCGACCGTTGCTGGTGGGAATGGGCTTGCAGAATCTGCTGCTGTGGGTGCCGGTCGAGAAGATGTTCATGACCGAGATCGGGATCAACGCGGCCACGATCGGCTTGTTGGCCGCCGTCTATGCCGGCGTGGTGCCGCTGCTGGAGGTGCCGTTCGGAATCTTGGCCGACCGGTGGAGTCGGTCGGGGATGCTGATTCTCGGCACGCTGGCTCTGGCGGCCTGTTCATTGGTCGGCGGGTTGAGCACCGGGCCGCTGAGTTATGCGGGCGCGGCGGCGTTGCTCGGTGTGTATTTCGCGTTGAGCTCCGGCACCGCTGACAGCATCGTCTACGACACCTTGGTCGAGCAGACCGGCAACAGCGAAGGCTATGAGCGTTGGATCGGCCGGCTTCATGCGGTCGAGGCTCTCGCTCTGGTCGTGTCGGCGGTCGGTGGTGGTGTGCTCGCAGCGGTGACGTCGGCGCGGTTCACCTACTTCGCGACGGTGCCGTTGATCGGTTCGGCCGTGGTGGCGTTCGCATTCTGCCGCGAGCCACGGTTGCACCGGGCCGGGGAGCGGGTGAGCTACCGCGAACAGGCTGTGGCGACGATGCGGGCGCTCGCGGGCGGGCGACGGGTAGCCGAGGTCGTCCTGCTGGTGGCATTGATGGCGGCGGCGAGTCAAGTGGTCTTCGAATTCGGGCCACTGTGGTTGGTCGCCCTCGACGCGCCGGCGGCCTTGTACGGGCCGTACTGGGCGTTGCTCGTGGGCACGGTCGGTGTCGGGGCGTGGGCGGCTTCGCGCGCCCAGCTGCATCGAGTCGGTCGTGCCGTCGCGGTCGGTTCCGTGCTCGTGCTCGCGGCAGTGGTGCCGGCTGTGAGCCGTTCGCTGACACTGATCATCGTGGCCCAGGTGCTGGTCGCTCTGGCGGCGGCGATGATCGCTGTGCGTGCCGGGTTCCTGTTGCACGAGGCAGTGGCCGCCACCGTGCGGGCGGGCGTCTCGTCGGGGGCGAGCACGCTGTCATGGTTGGTCTTCTTGCCGGTGTCGCTGGTATTCGGCTGGCTGGCGCGCGCCCATGGGGTCATGACCGCCGACTGGCTCGTCGGCGTGATCGCGGCCGCAGTCGCGGTGCTGCTGATACGAACAGCGCGACCCGACCGGTCCTCGCCGGCCGCGACGATCCCACCTTCCGAGCTAGCTGTGGCGCCTCCCGCCCCGGCCGACTTTGTGTCGGCGCCTTATGGATACGGCGGGTTCGAGCCGAGCGCCTAGCAGGCGACTTAACAGTTTCACAGGTAAGGTCACGCCGTGAGTCTGACCGGCGTTGTCTTCCTCGTGCTCGTGGCCGTGGTGGCCCTGGGCGCGGGCGTCGCCGCGGTCGTTTATCTGCCGCGTTTCGCGGGCGGCTCCGTCCGGGCTATTAGCGGCCGAATCGGCGTATTGCTGGCCGTCAACGTTTTGGTGCTTTTCACGGTCGGGGTGGCGCTGAACGACCAGTACTACTTCTTCGCCGACTGGAGCGACGTGCGGACGGCGATGTTCGGCGGCCGGGCCGTGCACGTCAGCCATGCCGGCGGGGGCGCGGCGCAGGCCGCCAACGCGCTGTTGCCCGGCGCAACGCCGAGCGGAACGCTGCCGGCGTCGGTGGTGCCGACAGCGACGGCTACCAAGCCGCAGCCGACACTTCCACCCGGAGTCAGCATCCAGGGACGGACCGTGCACGCCACGATCACGGGTTCCCACAGCCGATTAACCGGGACCGTTCTGATTACGCTGCCAGATGACTACAACGACCCTCGGTCGCAGGATCGGTCCTACCCGGTACTGGAGACGTTTCCCGGATATCCGGCGACGCCGCAGCAATGGCCCGACGGCATGAATTTGACCGGGGAGCTCGACCGCGCTGTGGCCCAGCACACCACCGGCCGGGTCATCGTCGTTTCTCCGCAAACGGAATTCCCTTCCGGCGCCGACGACGAATGC
>JAFAWL010000059.1 GCA_019241805.1 Actinomycetota bacterium | reverse complement strand
CGTCGCAGCTCGCGGGTGATGCGTGTCAGCCGGGTGCCGAGCGTGAAGACCTCGGTCCGTGCGGGCGCGACGCGCACGGCCGCGTGCGCGAAGCGCAAGAGGGTATCGGCGTAGGGCTCCATCGAGCCGCTCACGTCGATCAGCATGACAAGACGGCGGGGCCGAACGCGCCGACGGTGGCGGGCCAACGTGCTCGGTTCGCCGCCTTGCGCGAGCATTCGGCGCACCGTCCGTTCGAGATCGATCGGGCCGCGATGCGCGGGTTCGAAGCGGCGCGTGCGGCGGCCGCCGGGACGCGGAGCAAGGAGCGTGAACAGGCGGCGCAGCTCGTCGCGTTCCTCGTCGTCGAGTCCGCTCACGTCCCGCTGCCGCAGCGCATCGATCCGGCTGGCCTGCACCGTCACGGCGTCGTGCTCGGATTCGGCGTCGGGCACTTCCGCGTTCTCGTCGATGTCGAGGGTGATCGCTCGCAAACGGACGGGTGGGGGCGCCGGGGTCACGCCCGGCTGTCGGTCATTACCGAAGTAGGCGGCGAAGGCGGCGTCGTAGCGTTCGAGGTCGGACGCATCACCGCACAGGGTCAACCGGCCGGCCCAGTAGACGTCGGCCGGATCGAGCACGTCGAGGTGACCGACGGCGGCGATCATCGCCTGCACCCGGTCGGCGGTGGCGGCGACCCCGGCATGCCGCAGCGTGCGCGCGAAACCGAGGATGATCTCGACGGCGTCACGGCGCATCGGCTCGCCGGGTCCTTCGCTCACGCTCCCAGCAGCTCCGCGAGCACAGTCTCGCGCACGCGCACGGCGTCCTCCTGGTACTTCAGGACCGCACCGAGCGAGGCGGCTGCGCGCTCCGGGTCCAGGGATTGCGCACCGAGCAGGTGCAACGCCCGCGCCCAGTCGATCGACTCGGCCACCCCCGGCGGCTTGAGCAGGTCGGCGGCGCGCAGCCGTCCTACGGCCCCGGCGACGTCGCGAGCCAGCTGCTCGGAAACCTCAGGCAGGCGGCGCCGCAGGATCGCGACCTCGCGTTCGAACGAGGGGTGTGAAACCCAGTGATAGAGGCAGCGCCGTTTAAGCGCGTCGTGCACCTCGCGAGTGCGGTTGGACGTCAGCACGATCAGCGGCGGCACTTCGGCGCGGACGGTGCCGAGCTCGGGGATGGTGACCGCGTTGTCGGCCAGCGCCTCCAGCAAGAACGCCTCGAACTCGTCATCGGCGCGGTCCACTTCGTCCACGAGCAGCACCGACGGCGAGGTCTCCATGGCTTGCAGGATCGGGCGGGCGATGAGGAATCGACGGTCGTAGAGTGACTTCTCGAGTTCATCGGCGTCCCGGACCCCCGCCGTCTCGGCGGCCCGCAGATGCAGGATCTGACGAGGGAAGTCCCAGTCGTAGAGTGCCTGCGAAGCGTCGATCCCCTCGTAGCACTGCAGCCGGATCAGCGGCGCGTCGAGCACCTCGGCCAGCGCTTGGGCCAGGCTGGTCTTGCCGACGCCGGCGTCGCCTTCGAGGAAGAGAGGCCGACCCATGCGCAGGGCGAGGTAGGCGGCCGTCGCCACGCCGTCGTCGGGCAGGTAGCCCGTGCGCTCCAGTTCGGTGGCCAGCGCGGCCGGATCTGCGAAGTCGTTCACGTACTCAAGCATGCAGTACGAGAATCACGCCCCGCGAAGTCGCCCCTGCGCAACCCGCTGTTCAGCGTGCCGATCGCCACCCACCGGCCCCGAAACGCACGGGTAGGCGCAGTTGGCGGGCCGCGTCGCTCCAACCGCCCCGAACGCGGGTCCGAGGGGCCGAAGGCGATGTGGTCGCGGTCACGATCGCCAGCACGGCAGCCAATTCGTCGGCCGTGGGCCGGCCGCTGACCACCCGCAGGATCGCCGGCTCGCTCACAGCGGGATGTTCCCGTGCTTCTTGGGCGGTAAGGATTGGCGCTTATTGCGCAACATACGCAGCGACCGGATCACATACGACCGGGTGCTCGATGGCGGGATCACCGAGTCGAAATAGCCGCGCTCGGCGGCGACATACGGCGTGATCAAGGTGTCCTCGTAGTCGGCGACGAGTTCGGCGCGCAGCGCCTCGGGATCATCGGCGGTGCTCAATTCGCGCCGGTAGAGAATGTTGACCGCGCCCTGGGCCCCCATGACGGCGACCTGGGCGGTCGGCCACGCGATGTTCACGTCGGCCCCCAGGTGCTTGGAGCCCATGACGTCGTAAGCGCCGCCGAACGCCTTCCGGGTGACGATGGTGATCTTCGGAACCGTGGCCTCGCCGTATGCGTAGATCAGCTTCGCGCCGCGTCGGATGATGCCGTTCCACTCCTGGTCGGTGCCGGGCAAAAATCCCGGCACGTCGA
This sequence comes from Actinomycetota bacterium, assembly GCA_019241805.1. Classification (GTDB taxonomy): domain Bacteria; phylum Actinomycetota; class Actinomycetes; order Mycobacteriales; family Jatrophihabitantaceae; genus JAFAWL01. The sequence goes on along the minus strand of JAFAWL010000059.1, from coordinate 7,672 downwards.
CGAGCGTGATCACCGGAATGTTGAACGCGTCGCACGTGCGCACGAAGCGAGCCGCCTTCTCGGAGGCGTTGATGTCGAGACAGCCGGCGAAATGCATCGGATGATTCGCGACCACGCCGACCGGGTGACCTTCGACGCGGCCGAAGCCGACGACAATATTCGGCGCGAACAACGCCTGCACTTCGAGGAATTCTCCGTCATCGAGCAGATGCTCGATCACCTCATGCATGTCGTAGGGCTGGTTGGCCGAATCCGGGATGACCGAGTCGAGGAACGGATCGATTTCTTGTTCGTCGACATCGACGTCGAACGTCGGCAGCGGGTCGAGGTTGTTCGAGGGCAGGTAGCTCAGCAGCGCTTTGGCGTACTCGATGGCGTCCTGCTCATCGGCGGCGAGGTAATGGGCGTTGCCGCTCGTGGTGTTGTGCGTACGTGCGCCGCCGAGCTCCTCCAAGGTCACGTCCTCGCCGGTGACCGTGCGCACGACGTCCGGCCCGGTGATGAACATCTGCGACGTGTGATCGACCATCACGACGAAGTCGGTCAAAGCCGGGGAGTACACGTGCCCGCCCGCGGCCGCCCCCATCACCAGCGAAATCTGCGGGATGACGCCAGAGGCCTGCACGTTGCGGTAAAAGATGTCGCCGTAGAGGCCGAGGGAGACGACGCCCTCCTGAATGCGCGCGCCGCCGCCCTCGACGATGCCCACAACCGGACACCCGTTCTTCATCGCGAAGTCGAGCACCTTGACGATCTTTTCGCCGTACACCTCGCCGAGGCTGCCGCCGAAGACGGTGACGTCCTGGCTGAACACGCACACCGGTCGGCCCTCGACGGTGCCGTAACCGGTCACCACCCCGTCGCCGAACGGGCGGTTGGCCGCCATTCCGAACGTGGTCGAACGGTGGCGGGCGAACTCGTCCAGCTCCAGGAACGAGCCCGGGTCGAGCAGCAGGTCGATCCGTTCACGAGCGGTGCGCTTGCCACGGGCGTGCTGCTTCTCGACCGCCCGGGCCGAGCCCGCATGGACCGCCTCGTCGTAACGGTGCCCGAGGTCGGCCAGTTTGCCCGCCGTGGTGTGCGGGTCGGGCGCATCGGGAGCCAACTCAGCGGCCATGGTTCGGCAGCCTAATCGCCGTCGGCGTCCCACGGCCGTCGGTGGGCGGTCTACTTCTCGGTGATGTCCTTTAGCGGCGTGGGCTGCAGGATGTCCGCCGGCGCGTTCCACTTCTGCAGCGTCGATCCGTTGCAGGGCTGGACCACGATCTTGCTGATGTTATTTCCGCTGGAGAAGAGGTCGGCCGGCGTGGCGGTCGGGTCGGTCGGCGAGAGGCAGTTGCCGTTGCCGTCCTTGACCAAGTAGCTGGTGGCGTAGACCCCGGTGTCACTCGTTACCGTCCACGTCAGATTCGTGGGCGTGCCCGTGGACGGGCACGGCACAGGGATGACGTACTGTCCGGCGGCGGTCGAAAGCGGGCTCTGCAGGCAATAGAGCCCGGCCGACGGATTTGTCGTGATCCGGCCGGTGCCGCTGGTTTGCCCACTGGATATCGTCGGCAGAATGTAGCGTTGGTTCCACGAGATGTTGGTCGGGTTCGGCGCCTGTTTGCACGGCCAGGCGATCATGAAGCCGGCGTTCACGTCCTGGTTCGTTACGTCGAGGCAGCGGCCGAACTGGTTGAAGTTAATCAGCTGACCGGAGCTCGTTCCGGCGTTGCCCGCACCGACGGCCGCCTCGGGCGAGAACGTCTGCGTGTTGTCGTAGGAGCCGTTGCAATTGGTGGACAGGATGATCTGGCTGCCGGAGACGTTCGTGTTCTGCACGTTCCAGCACAGGTTGTTCAACGTCTGCCCGTCGTTGGTGCCGGACATGTTCGCCGAGTCGTTGAAGCTCCACTGCTGTTGGATCTTCGTCACCGTGCCACAGGGCTGGAACTTGAGCACCGCGTTCGCCGCCTCGGGTGTGCCGGCGTCCAGACACATTCCAAGGGGCATGGCGGCAGTTTCGGAGGAGATCAGGGCGATCGTCAGGTTGCTGTTGTAGGCGAACTTCTGCTGGGCGCTGCCGGCCGAGCAAGGATTCATCAATACCGCTGTGCCTGCCGTCGGGGTCGTGGACCCAGCGTCCAGGCAGAGATCCGTGCTGGTGGACGTCTTGTAGACGTGGATCGCGCCACCCGGAATGTTCTGGTTGTTCGTCTGGAATATGTAAGTCGCCTGCAACGTCCGCGTCGGCACCGTGCTGAACGAGCCCGTACTCGTCTCGGTTCCCTTCGAAGTGACGATCGCGAACGCCGGCGCCGACAGGGTGCCGCCGCCGCTGACGCAGACGATCGAATGCGAACTCAGCCAGGCCGCGTTCTGGCCCTCGGGATCCGCGGAGTAGTAGGCGACAGAAGCCTGATAGCGAGAGGTACCGCCGACCCCTACGGTTCCGGTCATAGTTCCGCATGGCAGCTCAGAGATGTCGCCGTTGCCGGCGCCGTCGTTGGCGGCCCGGATGTGCCCGAGCATTACGTCCACGCCGCCTTCGGCGGCGTCGAGTTCGTGCACCCAACGATTGTTGGCCTGGGTCGAGGTCAGCTGCGTCAGAAACATCGGCAACATGACGGCGGCGAGCAGAGTGCCGGCGGTGATGAGAAGCATCGCCAGCATCAGCGAACCGGTGTCGTCCTTGCCGTCGAGGCGACGACGTAGCCGAGTCGCCATCCGGAATGTGCTCACGGTACGACCCTGCCTTCCGTGCACACCGTCGTGCTCGACGTGCTGTGGGATGTGTTCAGCGCGGTGAACGTGACGTCGGAGGACTTGGGTTGCTTGTTGTTGTTGCGGCCTGAGGTCGCGGTGATCAAGATTTCGAGCCGCTCATAGTCGAAACTGGCGTTGGCGTTGGACAGGTTGAACGGTGAGGTCGCCGAGAGCGGCAGTGTCTTCGGTGTGATCTGGGCCGCCAAGGGCTTCCAGGCGCTCGGTACAAGGGGAGACATCCCTTGGTTCCAAGTGCGCATTTGCAACTGCTGATTAGCCGTGTGCAACCGAAGCTCGGTGCAGACCGCCGTTCCGGTGTTGGTCGTCACCCATTCGACGTATGCGTCACCGCTGTAGACCGCCGGCTGACTGATTCCGGACGCATAGCGCACGGTCCGGTCGAGCCGTTGAAAAGCGGTGACCACCTGGCCTTGGCCGTAGGTCGCGGATTCGACCCGGTTCTCGGCCGTGTAGACCTGCAAAATACCCGTGGTGAAAAGCACCATCAGGATGCCCATGATGGTGAGCGTGACCATGACCTCGATCATGGTGAATCCCGCGTCGGCTGGTCGTCGCATTCGCCGCCGATATCTGTTCATGGCGTTGATCATGTGATCGTCCAGGTGAAGGTAACACTGGAGCTACCGTTGGAATCCGTTGCCGTAACCGTCACGGTGTACGAATTGGCTGAGCCCACGGTTCCGCTGATCTTGCCGGTGCTCGAGCTGATCGAGAGCCCGGTCGGCAATCCGGTGGCTGAGTAGGTGATCGTCTTGCCACCGTCGCTGGCCGAGATCGTCAAGGACGGCGAGAGAGTCGTACCGTGCCTTGTCGATTGATTACCGGGGTTGGTCATGGTCGGCCCCTTGACCGTCCAGGTAAAGCTCGTCGCCTTGACGGCGCCAATTGCGTCGGTCACGGTGACCACGGTGCTGAACGTGCCGCCGTTGGTCAGCTTGCCCGAGAGGGTGGCGACGGTCGCCGTCGACGACAGGGTGATGCCGGTCGGCAGGCCCGTGGCGCTGAAGGTGTACGGCCCGACGCCGCCGCTGGCGGTTGCCGACACCGTAGGCGATGTTCCTGCCGCATCCGTCCGGCTCGTGATGGCCGTCAGTGCCAGAGCAGAGGCGACTGTCCAGGTGAACGATTCCGTCTTGGCTACGCCGGCGCCGTCGGTGACCGTGATGGTCACTGCGACTGGCACCGCCGTGACTGCCGTGGCCGCACCGGTGATCTGCCCGCTGGAGGTGTTGAAGCTGAGGCCGGCCGGCAGCGGCGTGGTCGTCCACGTGTAGGGCGTGATGCCCCCGGTGACCGTCTGCACGACTGCCACGGAGCTACCGACCTCGCTGACCTGATTGCCCAGCGGCGTAAGCACCAACGCCGGGCTGACGGTCCAGGAGAAGGCGACACTGCCGACGAGGTTGAAGGCGTCGGTCGCACTCACGACGACCGAGTACGTGTTGGCCGTGTCGGGTGTGCCGGAGATGATTCCGGTGGCTGGGTTGATGCTCATGTTGTGCGGCAGTCCGGTGGCGCTCCAGACCAGCGGTGGTGCGCCGCCGCTCGCCTGCATCGTCAACGTGTCGGCGATATTTGCTTCGCTGCTCTGAGCGCCCGGGTTCGTGACCGTGGGCGGCTGCGCGACCGCATTCGAATTGAAGATCGGCTCGCTGGTAACACCGCTTATCAGCGTCGAGGACAGGAACGAGCATTGCGAGTTCGCGCAGGCCTTGTCCCGCCAGAGCACAGCGACAACAACCCGGTAGAGCGAAACGTATCCCGTGACTTGAGTCGACCCGCAAGTGCCTCCGGCCGCGGGTTGCCAGCAGGTGCCGATATACCAGTTCTGCAAGTAGGACAGGTTGTTGATGACAACCGACACCGGCGAGGTCGGCAAGGTGGCGGTCGCTCCGCTACCGGTCGCCGCGGTGCCGTCGTACGCCTCGGTCATGTCCTGGAGGTACGGATAGACAGGTGATGTGCTGGTGACCGCGGCCCATTGGGTGTCGGAGCTGCTCTTGTCGCGGTTGGACAACACGGCCGAGCCCTTGACGCCGCGGGCCCGTTCGATGGCGTCGTCGGCGAGTTGCGCACCGGTCTGGAACGTGCCCTGTCGGCTCGTGGCCGAGACGTTGCTGACGAAGAACATCGTCAGTGAGCCCATGACGATGCCGATGATCAGAATGGCGACGATCATTTCGAGCATCGTGAATCCCTCATCCCCAGCCGGCCGGCGGACGGCACGAACGCGCGCGAGAGCCCTACGGAGGGCTCGGGCGGTGCGCATGGCTCGCTCCTGTCGGGTCACGGCGACCTCGGATGATGGGTGGTACAGGTCAGGTCAACTATTCGGAACGCGTGAGTTCGTACGGGTCAACAACTTCTGATCGGCATCTAGGCTTGGCGCGTGAGCGTTCAGAGCGGTCGGTCTCCGATCGATTCGGACCACCTGCGCGAGCTCGTCCGGGACCGTTGGTCGGTCGAGGTGGTCGACGAGACCGATTCGACGAATCGCCGGCTGCTCGAATCCGACCGGCCCGACCGTAGTGTTCTCGTGGCGGAATATCAGACGGGGGGCCGCGGCCGTCTGGACCGGACGTGGACCTCGCCGCCCCGTGCGGGTTTGCTCTTTTCGGTCCTGCTCCGACCGCGCGTCGACCGCGCGAACTGGAGTTGGTTGCCGCTTCTGACCGGCCTGGCCGTGCGACGGGCCCTGCTCGGGCGCGCGCCGGCCGACGTAGCACTGAAGTGGCCGAATGACGTGCTGCTCGGCCGGCACGAGCACAAGGTGGCCGGGATTCTGGCCGAGGCGGCGCTGGAGCACGTCGTTGTCGGCGTCGGGCTGAATGTCGACACGACGCGGGCCGAGCTTCCGGTGGAGACCGCCACGTCGCTGGTCGAGGCCGGGGGAGCGGCGCAGGATCGGACTGGCCTGCTGGCCGCGATCCTGACCGAGCTGGACGACGTTCTGGTCCGCTGGGCGTCTTGCGATGGCGACGTCGTCTCGACCGGGCTCGCGCTTGACTACGCGCAGGCGTGCTCGACTATCGGCCGGGACGTCGTCGTGACGCTGGCCGACCGTCGAATCGTGGGACGCGCGATCGGCGTGGACCCGGCCGGCCGGTTGAGGGTCGCGACAGACGAGGGCGAAGCCAGCGTCGGTGCCGGTGACGTCCACCAGATCCGGCCGACCCGACAGTTGGGCCACGAAGCGCCGTAACCGGCTGCCGACCCGATACCGTTCGAGCGGCAGTGCACGCGGAAGCGGGCCTGGATACCGACGGAGGCTACGGTGCCGTATCCGGAGAAAGTCCTCGCCGAGGACGAAGAGGTCGTCAAGCGGTTGCATCCACACTGGATCACCCTGGTCGTGCCGACCCTGTGGTTCCTCGTGATCTGCGCGGCGCTCGGAGTGACGATCGCCTTCCTGCCCTCGGGAACGACCGGCGAGGTGCTGTTGATCATCGTGATCGTTCTGGCGCTCGTGCTGGCGAGTTGGCTCTGCTTCATTCCGGCGCTGCATTGGCGCACGACTCACTACGTGCTGACGACGCACCGCGTGTTGATCCGGCGCGGCATCCTGCATCACACCGGACGCGACATCTCCCTGCAACGCATCAACGACGTCGGCTTCTCGCAGACGCTGTGGGATCGCATCGTCAAAGCGGGCTCGTTGACCATCGAGTCCGCCGGGGAGCACGGTCAGGAAACTCTTATCAACATCCCGCGGTCGGACGAGATCCAGCAGCTGCTGAACCAGCTGATCGAGCAGGATCACGACCGTCGGGCACGGGTTGCCTTCGGCGGAAGCCCGTACGGACCGACCGGCCCGGCGGGGAGTGGATATCCACCCAGCGGCTATCCCCAGCAAAGCTATCCGCCCCCACAGGGTTGCCCGCCCTACCAGGGCTCTCCGCAGCCGCAATCGGGTTACGCGCCGCCGGGCTATCCCGACCAGCCCGGCTACGGCACCCAGGGATACCCGCCTACGCAGCCCTATCCGCCGCAGCATTGAGCCGGGCGGCGCGGCGCCGATCACCAGGTCGTCGGCCGGCCGGCGGAGTGTCTCCGACATGGCGAAGGCGCTTCTCGGCTGGACCTACTGGCCGGCCGGAGCCGTCGCGCTCGCCGAGGCGGACGCCGATGCCGTCGCCGACGGAGCCAGGAATGCCTGGAGGGTCAACGACAGCGTTGGAAGCGAGCTACCAGCCGTGCCGCTCGTCATGGACACGGAGCTGATCAGGACAGCGCGTGACTGGACCTGTTGAAGCTGCTGGATGAAGGTGTTCAAGGCGGTGGGTTCGCCGGTGGCCGTCAGAGCAATGGTGATCGAATACACGCCACCGGTCGAGGCGTGGGGCGCCGCCGACGGCGACGCGGTGTCCGTCGCCGCAGCGCTCGCTCCCGTAACCGCCGTGGGCGCTTGAACGGTAACCGAGCTGACATTCACCCCGGCCGCCGTACCGGTTGCCTGCAGGTTGCGCACGAAGTTCGGCAGGTCGGGCGCGGCCGGAAGCGCCGCTTGGTCGGTGGCCAGCTGCTGCTGGTACTTGGCGAGATCCTTGTTCTGATCCTTGAGCTGGTTGAGCCGTTGCTGCAAGACTGCGACCTGGGACTTAGCTGTATCGGTATTGGACTTGAGCGAGTCTGTATTCGAGTTCTGCGGGCTGATGAAGAAGAACCAGCCCAGCACGAACACGAGGAGCACAGCGGCCGCGCCGCCGATCAACCAGAACCGATCTCGGCCTTTGACGTTCATCAGTGGCCTCCGGCCTTCGTGGTCGGCTTCGGGGTGTATTTACCGCCGAGTACGGCCGAGGTGATCTGAAGCTGGACGTTGAACTGGTAGACGTTGCCGGTCTGCGCTTGAGCGCCCGTGAGGTAGGCATCAGCCACGCCCGGGACCTTGGCCAGCGCGTCG
>JAFAWL010000424.1 GCA_019241805.1 Actinomycetota bacterium | reverse complement strand
GTGGGGTCGTCGGTTCCTTCGGCGCTGGTGGCCTCGCTGGTCGGAGTGAGCGCGGCGAGCAGGGCGTCGCCAGCCAGCGTCGCGACCGGGCGTTGCGAACCGGCGTCGCGTACTTCCAGCTGATCCAGCCGGATCGAGACGCCGATGGTCGTGGTGAGCACCAGTTCGTAGGTCAGATGCACCTTGCCATCGGTCGCGGTAACCGCTTGCGGAGTCGTGAGAGTCGACGCGGCGAGCGGCGTCAGCTGGGTCCCTGGCGCGAGACCGTGCACGGGCGGCACGCGGAAGTTGGGGGCGCCCGAACCTCCGCCGGCTGACGTCTTGGACGGTGCGGACGTGCATCCGGCCACCGCCAGCACAGCGACGATGAGTACGGCCATGACGGTGGGTGTGCGCCCGCGGTGCGCTGACCTGGTAGTCACAGTTGATCAGTTTCTCGGCTGCGGACTAGTCGCGAAATAGACATAAGTCCTCACGTGTCGGTGCCGGGGATCAGCGCGGTGGCGGCGATGGCGACGACGGAGCCACTGGATTGGGTCGGGCGCACGCGGCGTCGGAGTCGGCGAAGGTCGAGCCGGGCGAGAAGTCGCTGTGCACTTCGGCCACTCCGGGCTGCAGCAGCGTCAGCACGATCCAGCCGCCCGCGTTCGCGATGCACCCTGGCCAGGGGCGCCCGCTGCCCGGGCTGGTCAGCGCAAGGTAGGGCGACCAGCGCATACGCAACCGCACGGTCGTCGGAGCGACGTCGGACTGCACGGTCACGCTGGTAGGGCCGATGGCGGTCACGCGCGCTCCGTTCGCCAAAGGAGCCGGGTTCTCGACCGCGTACACCCGCCACTGGGAGTCGCTCCATACCTCGTGGAGATAGGGCAGCCCGTGATCGATCAACGCGGCTTCGGCCCGTGAGGCGTAATCGAGCGTCGTCATCGGGCGGGCGACCCAGGCCACGGCGAGCTGATCCAGCCAACCGCGGTAGCCCGCCGGCGTGAGCAGCCGCGAGTTGTAGAAGATCGGGTTGTCGGCGGCGTCGGCCTGGCGGTCCCAGCCCCGGGCCAGGGAGAATCCGCCCAGGTAGGCCGAGGACCAATGATTGATCGGATCGACGACCTCGACCCGCTCGCCTATCGCACTCGGGCCGGCCCCGCTCTGCAACGATCGCAGTTCGGTCGACAAGGCGCCGTAGTAGGACTCGTGCGCCGCGGCCGAGTTGGACGCGGACAGCTGTTGGGTCAGATCCGCTGCCGGCCAGATGGCGACGCCGACCGCGGCGAGAAGGACGAGGATCCGGCGTCGCGGCTGGGCGAAGGCGACGACCAACGGCGCGGCGCACAGCCACGACAGGCGGGTGATGTTCGCACCGACCGCGCCGGGGTAAGCGAACAGGAACGCCATCGTGACCAGCATCAGCAGCGACGCAAACCGCAACACCCGCTGTCGGCAGAACACTGCCACGACCACGCAGCCGGCGGCGGCCGGGAGCGGATCGCTCCAGTGATAGGGCATCGTGCCGGTTCCGGGAAACAGCAGCTGCATGGTGAGGCCACCGGCGAGCACAATCGCCGCGCAGGCGATCGCCCGTCGGCGGTGATCCGCGTCGATGAAGGCGGTTGCCAGCATCACGATGCCCAAGAAAAGCGCCGCCAGCGGACTGCACAGGAACGTCGCGACGCTGAGCCCGGCGGCCAGCAGCCGGTAGCGGTCGCGCACGGCGACCAGCGCCCACGTCCCGGCGGCCACGCCTGCGCCGAAGGTGACGCGCCCGTCGAGCGCGTTGGCCGCGACCAGCGCGGCGAAGGTGAGGACACCGGCCCGTCGTCGCGGCGCCGCGCTCAGCAGCCGGTCGGCCGCGAGGCTTGCCAGCACGATCGACAGGGCGCCGCTCGCACGCACGCCGAGCACGGCCATTGACGAGGGCATGAGGACGCTGTAGCTGGGCGTCGAGATCCCGCCGAACCAACCCGTCCACCAGACGGCGGCGCCGTGCTCACGAACCAGGTGGGCACGCGCGACCTGCGCGGCCAGGTCGGGGGCGAGCGGCGCCCAGAGCAGATACGCCTCGGCCAGCGCGATCGCGACCGCGGCGACGATCAGGCGCGAGGTCCACGGTCGCAAGCGATCCGGCACCCGGGACCACCCGGTGACGCTCCGGACGTCGACCATCTTGTTGCCCTTCGGGGTCGGTGGATCGCTACGGGTTGGCGTGCGTGAGGCGGTCTCGGCCGGCACGGGCGGGTCCGACCACCGGGCGCCGCGAACCGAGGCCGAACGCGCGGCGCGCAACCAGCACGGGAATGATCAGAATGGGCACGACGGCGGGATTCATCTGCAGGCCGACGCCGTTGGGTCGGATCATCGCCACCATGCCGATCGACAGGCCCGCGATGAGGGCCAGTTGCCGGTTGCGCAGCCGCAGCGCGACCACTCCGACCAGCGCCCACAGGAAATACCACGGTTGCACAGCCGGGCCCAGGATGACGACGACCACGAACGCGGCGGCCAACAACGACCAGACCACGGCGACCGCGTCGCGCCGCGCCGCGCCCCCGGCAACGCGCTCGGCCTTCAACGCTCGGCGCATCGCCCATAACCACAGCGCAAGCAGGATCATGACAGCCACGGCGCTGCCGATCGTGCGCATCGTCTCCATCTGGCCGTCCAGCCGAAGCGCGTGGTGACCCTCGCCGTGCAGGACGTCCCAGCCGACCGCGACGAGCGTGGGCAGCGACATCCAACTCACTACCGAGGTCGAGGAATTGACCTGCCCGACCCACCCGAAGCCGAGGCCGCTCGCCGCGGTAACCGCCGCGAACACCCCGATGGCGACCGATGCCGACCCGAGCACGACCACGACCGGACGCGGACCCTGGCGCCACCGACAGCTGGCCGGCCGCCCGGCGAGCCAGAGCGGAACCGCGAAGGCGACGGCGACAGCGGCCGGGGATTTCACGGCGGTGGCCAGGGCGAGTAGCACCATTCCGGCGACGAGGTCGGCGATCGTGCCGCCGGGCCGGGTGACGACGACCAGACCGATTGCCAGGAGTCCGACCATGAGCAGGTCGTTGTGGCCGCCTCCGACACCCAGGACGAGTACCAGCGGGTTGAGCAGCACCGCCCACGTCCCGATGTCGGCCCGGCCGCCGGCCCGCTCACTCAAGCGCGGAATCGCCCAGGCCAGCATGAGGAAACCGGCGACGGCGACCAGACGAAGTGCGACGACGGTCATCCCGACGTGCTGCCCGACCATCGCGGCGATCCCGCGGCCGAGCGAGAGCCACAGGGGGCCATAAGGAGCCGGCGTGTCGACCCACCGGTGACTCACCTCGACCGAGAACGCACCCGGTAACGCCGACGGCCCGAACCGATAGGGATCCAGATTGTTAAGGACCAGCTGGCTCTGGGCGGAGTAGGCCCACAAATCCCGACTGGCCAACGGGATGCTGGCGATCAGCGGGGCCATCCACAGCAGTCCGGCCCGGCGCAGTAGCCGCGGATCACCGCCTTCGGGCATAGCGAGGTGGAGGGCCCCCAGCCGAAGCCAAGCCAGGACCAATGCTGCGAAACCGAGGTAGAAGGCGATGCGCGGCTCGACCGCCCCGACTCCCAAGCTGGACACGACTGGTGTATGACCACCGCGGAAGTACATCGGCACGGCGGCGACCCAGAATGACGCGACGGCCATGGCGATCGACCCGGCAAAGCCGACCCGGATCAGGGTGATCGGCGAATCCGCCCATGCGCGCACGCGATCGCCCACGTAAGGATCATTGCAGTTCGCGCCGCCCGGACCCGATAACCGCGGCCATCGGGCCGATCAGATCACATCTTTGCCGCGAATTTCGGCGTCTTTCGTGACATGCATGTTAGCCGCCGATGAGGCAGCGGACGGCGGAGCGTCGAACGAACCCGACCCGCGACCCGGCTGCGGACCGGCGCTGGGCGCCGAGCCCGGCGGCCGCCGCACCGCGGCGGACGAAGCTCTCGGAATACTGTGAATGGTAAGGAAGGTTAGGCGAAGCTAACTTGTCCTGGCAAGGTTGTCGACGTGAGCCTCTCGACGACCCTGCTGCTCGGGTTCATCGCCGGTGCCACGATCGTGCTCGGCCTGCCGCTCGGCCGACTCCGACGACCGGCCGAACGGACCCGCGTGTTGCTGAACGCGGTCGCGATCGGTGTGCTGATGTTCCTGTTCTGGGATGTGCTGAGCGCCGCGTGGGAACCGATCGACACCGCGCTCGCCCAGATACACGACGGCCGTGGCGGGTTGCGCGCCGCCCTCGGCTACGGCTGCTTGTTCGCGCTGGGCCTCGCGGTCGGCCTGCTGGGCCTGGTGGCCTATGAGCGGCATCTGGACCGGCTGACCGCCCGTGCGCACAGGGGCGGCCCCGGCGCGATGGCCACGACGGAGCGCCCCGCGCGCGGGCGCGGCGTGCAGACCTGGTCGCCGGGCCGACGCCTGGCGCTGCTCATCGCCGTCGGTATCGGTCTGCACAACTTCGCCGAGGGCCTGGCCATCGGCCAGGCGGCGGCCGGCGGAGCGATCTCGCTCGCGACCGTGCTGGTGGTGGGCTTCGCGCTGCACAACGCGACCGAGGGATTCGGAATAACCGCCCCGCTCGCGGGTGACCGTCCGGGGTGGGGTTTTCTGCTCGGCCTGGCCGCGATCGGTGGCGGCCCGACCTTCATCGGCACCGCGGTCGGCCACAGCTTCACCTCCGAGGCACTGAGCGTCGTCTTCCTGACCCTGGCCGCCGGCTCCATCACCTATGTGGTCGTCCAACTGCTGGGTGTCGCCGCTCGAGCGCGCCGCCCGGAGATCGTCGCCGGGGGCGTGCTCCTCGGCCTGCTGGCCGGGTTTCTGACCGGCGCCATTGTGAGCGCGGGCGGCGCCTGAGGCGGGCGCCGGTCGCGTCGCCTAACGCTTGACGCGGCTGCGACTGATCGAGGACGCGATCGACCGACTGGCCTCGGCACGTCGAGCCGGCGACCCGACATGCGCGTCGGCCCGTACTCGAAGGCGCACTTCGAACTCGGTCGAGCCGGAGCGGCTGGTCACTCGCAGTTGGCCACCGTGAGCTGCCACGATAGCCGACACGATCGACAGGCCCAGGCCGGTGCTGCTTCCGGCCGCCGATCGATCATCGCGTCCGTGCACGAACCGTTCGAACAGCGTCGTGCGTATGTCGGGCGGGATGCCCGGACCGTTGTCGGCGACCAGCAGCACGATCTCGCCCTCGGCGTTGGGAGCGCGCACTGTGCAGACGACCGACGTTCCGGCCGGTGTGTGATCGCGAGCGTTGCCGAGCAGATTGGCCACCACCTGGTGAAGCGCATGCTCGTCGCCGGTCAGCGCGACCGGCTCGTCGGGCAGCACCAACTCCCACCGATGTAGGGGGCCCGCGACTTGAGCGTCGCTGACGGCGTCGAGTACGACGCGGGTGAGATCGACCTCGTCTCGGGCGAGCGGCCGGCCGGAATCAAGGCGGGCCAGCGTGAGCAGATCCTCGACGAGGTGGCCCATGCGCTCTGATTCGGCGGCGATCCGTTGCAGCGCCGACTCGACCCGCGGGTCGGGCTGGCCGTCGACCCGCTGGGCGTACTCGGCGTGACTGCGCACGACAGCGACCGGAGTGCGCAGTTCGTGGCTCGCGTCGGCGATGAACCGGCGCAACCGTTCCTCGCTGGCCTGGCGCTCGGCCAGAGCGGCGCCGACGTGGTCGAGCATCTGGTTGAACGCCTCGGCGACCTGTCCGACCTCGGTGCCGGGAGGGGCATCTACGACGCGCTCCGACAGATCGACGTCACCCGTCGACAGGGGCAGTTCGGACACCCGGGTGGCTGTGCTCACGACGCGGGTGAGCGGGCGCAGGGCAAGCCGGGTGGATACCGCCGTCGCCGCGCCGATCAGCAGCACCGCCGCGGCGAACACCACACCTTCGATGATCAGCAGATGGGCGATCGTGTCCTCGACGGTGTCCTCCGGCAGACCGGTCACCAATAGATCACCGTCACTGCTGACGGCGGCGATGCGATATTCGCCGAGATCCGGTAGGCGCACGGTGCGGGGATGACTGGTCGGACGGAGCGCGGAGATCGCCGCCAGGTCGCGCGCACTCGGCGCCGCGTGGTCGCGTCGGCTGGCGACCACCTCGATATGCACGATCGAGCCACCGCGAAGCTGGGCGCCCAGCGTGCCCGCGGACTGACCGGCGACGACGCTGAAGTCCTGATCGTCAGCGTCGTGATCGTCGGGCTCGGCCAGGTTCAGCCGGAATCGCTCACTCGACGCGGTCAGCTGTTGATCGAGGCGCTGCAGCAGGAACCTGTGCAACGCCACTTCGGTTACCACCGTGACCAAGCCGAAGCCGAGCAGCAGCAGGATCACCTGGACAGCGACGAGGCGGCGGCGAAGTGGTATCGCCGCCCAGGCCGCGCGCGCCCGGCCGAGCCTGACCGGCCGCCCGGCGCGGTCCATCACTCGGCCGGTTTGAGGACGTATCCCATGCTGCGCACTGTAAAGATCATCGGTTTCCGTCCACGATCGACCTTCTTGCGCAGGTAGCTGATGTAAAGCTCGACCACATGCGCCTGACCACCGAAATCGTAGTTCCAAACCCGGTCGAGTATCTGCGCTTTGGACAACACCCGGCGCGGATTGCGCATGAGGAAACGCAACAACTCGAATTCGGTCGCGGTCAGCTCGATCAGCTCGCCGTCACGCCGGACCTCGCGGGCGTCTTCGTCCATCGTGAGGTCACCGACCACGATGTTCGGCCGCGCGCTCGACTGAACGATGCCCGCCCGGCGGACCAGGCCGCGCAGCCGGGCGGCGACTTCCTCGAAGCTGAACGGCTTGGTGACGTAGTCATCTCCGCCGGCCGTGATGCCGGCGATCCGGTCCTCGACGCTGTCGCGCGCGGTCAGGAACAGCACGCACAGATGAGGGTTGCCGGCCCGCAGTCGGCGCAGTACTTCGAGCCCGTCCAGGTCGGGCAGCATGACGTCGAGCACGACGACGTCCGGCTCGAACGACTCGGCGGCGTTCAGTGCCGTGGTGCCGTCGCCGGCCGAGCGGACGTCCCAGCCGTCGAGAGTCAACAGGTTCGTCAGCACATCGGCCAGGCTCGACTCGTCGTCGACGACGAGGGCGCGGACCCGGCCGCCGTCACGGCGAAGCAGAGGTTTGGCCGGACGATCGGCGGTTCTGGACACGCTTACAGCATCTCTGCTCGCACTTCTTGCTACCTCTGAAGTTTCTCTGAAGCGAGGCGGCGCCATCCCGGCGGACAGCGGACACAGCATGTTTCGGGCTCGTCGCTGGTGATGCGGCCCTTGACCAGGTCTCACGGTCACCAATACCTTACGAGCGCGGCGCGGCCTTCCCCGGGCCATCCCGAGGCGCCGCAACCGGGGGATGTGCTTCCATGCCGGTCGGCGGCTGCCCGCCCGTGCGTTCGCGCCGGGCGGGCGTCGTTCGAAATGAGCTCCGTTCTAATCCGCCAGCGCAGCTCGCTGCATCACCTCAGCACGGACCGGTCAGCCGTGATCCGCGGCGCGCGCCGCGTCGATCACGTGCGTCAACGTCCCGTGTAACGATTCCAATTCTTCGATCGGCACCCCGAGGCGAGCGACGATCGCGGGAGGAATCTTCAGGGCGTGCGTACGCAGCGCCCGACCGGTCACGGTGAGCGTGACGTCGAGCTGCCGTTCATCGTTCGCGCTGCGCCCCCGGGTGATGTACCCCGACGCTTCCAGCCGCTTGAGCAGCGGTGACAGCGTGGCCGAGTCGAGTGCTAACGATCGGCCGATCTGCTTGACGGACTGGGGCGACTGCTCCCAGAGCGCCAGCATCACCAGGTATTGCGGATGGGTCAGCCCCAGCGGCTCGAGCAGCGGTCGATACAGCGACAGCACGCTGCGCGACGCGATCGACAGCGCGAAACACACCTGGCGCTCGAGGGCGAGCGGGTCGACCGTCTCCCTGCGGCGGGCGGTCGAGGCGGCCACGGCAACTCCTGCAATGTCATGACGTGCGCTAGACTGTTCGCGCACGAACTAATATAGCGCGATCGAATCGCGTAGTAATCAAAATCTGAACGTGGTGTGACGCGTGGAGCAGGTAATGACGGTGGAGCAGGCGACGACGAAGCGGTCCCAACTCGGAGAAACCGCGGCCGCGCCGGCGGTGCGTCCCGGTCCGATGCGCTGGCTCGGCTACGCCTTCGGCGCGGGACTGCCCGACCGCTACGACGGGTGGGTTTTGAAGGACACGACCGGACGCACCTGGATCTGGCGTCACCTCGCCCGCGCGCTCGTCCAACTGGCGATACCCATCACGTTGATCGTCACGTTGGTCCCGGGGCCGGCCTGGATGCGCGCCACCATGGTCGTCGCCGGCCTCGTCATGGCGTTGATCTACAGCTTCGGCTACATGGAGGAGACCCTCGATCACCGCCTGGAGAAGGCCGGCTATCCCGCCGGCCTAGGCGTGAAGATCAGGGCGGAGCGCTCGACCCGGCAGCAGAACGAACAGAATGCGGCCCGCCGCGAGCGCATCGCGGCGCGGAGAGCCCGCCGAGGCCGGTAACGCCCTGCCACTAGATCTCGTACTGAACCCGAGCGATCTCGACGCATACCTCACCGAGCAACCGCCGGTAACTGCCGTGCACCTCGTCGACGTCGTAGTTCCGGTAGGCCGCGGCGTCGGCCCAGTCGTTGACGATCGCGAAGCTCCAACCGCCCTCGCGAAAGCCGACGTCGCGCCCGACGCTCATCGCGAGCTGCCCCGGCAGTCGCAGCCCGGCGATGCCGCGCAGGCCGTCGTCACATTGCTGTTCCGCCGCGAGATCACCGGGCGAACGCAACCGTCCCATCACCACGTTGCGGATCATGTCCGCAGTCTAGGTAGCGCGCGCGGGGGCGCCGGGCCTCGTCAAGCCAGGCGCGCCGGTCGCCACCCGCGGGCCGAGCTGACCAGCGCGATCTCCTGGGCGGCACATACATCCTCGACACCGAGGCGACGTTCGTCGAGCCGGCCCGCTTCGAGAGCCACGGCCCGTCCGACTCCCGGAAGGCAACCCGAGGTCAGGGGGGGTGTCCACCACCGCTGACCGAGCCGCACCGCGAGGTTGGCGATGCTCGACTCGGATACCTCGCCGCTCTCGTCGACAAGCAGCACGTCCTCGACGTCAGGATGTCGATCGAGCGCGGCCTCGTAGACCTCACGCCGGTCGGTTTTGTGCCGCCGCCAGAGCGAACGCGAATCGGTGGGACGTGAGTCGATCCTGATCCGCACCGGCTCGGCCGGCATCGGGGGCAACGGGTCGAGCCGAAGCGTGGGAGCCTCGTGGGCACGCACCCGCAGGCGAACGATCGAGTCGGCGGCGCCGGCCAAGGCCCGGTGGAGGTCTGCTCGGATCGCGTTGTCGTCATAGTCGACGCCGAGCGCCAGCGCCGAGATCCGGAGCCGCGCGAGATGGCGCTCGAGTAGCCGCGCACCCTCGCCGGCCCGGTAGGCGAAGGCCTCGCGTAGTTGCACCGGGCGTCCGCGATTGGTCATGTCCGGGCCGGGGCGATCGGCCCTGCTACGGGCGGTTGCTCGACCGGATACAGCACGTCCGCCTTGACCGCGAACTCCAGCGCTTCGCTTGCCGGATCGGAGTCCCAGGTGATCCCCGCGCCGACGCCG
This sequence comes from Actinomycetota bacterium, assembly GCA_019241805.1. Classification (GTDB taxonomy): domain Bacteria; phylum Actinomycetota; class Actinomycetes; order Mycobacteriales; family Jatrophihabitantaceae; genus JAFAWL01. The sequence goes on along the minus strand of JAFAWL010000424.1, from coordinate 5,413 downwards.
TACACGCCGCCGCCGCTCGCGCGCGCCACCGTAATCGTGCGGATGGCGACGCTGAATCGCGCGCGTCGGGCGTGACCGATCGGCGCGACCCAGCCGATGGCGCCGCAGTAGACGCCGCGAGGCGCGGGTTCTAGCTCCCGGATCAGCCGCATCGTGCTCGCCTTGGGTGCGCCGGTGACCGACCCGCACGGGAACAGGGCGCGAAAAATCTCGACGAGTCTGACGTCCGACGCGAGCGTGGCCTCGACATCCGAGGTCAGCTGCCACACGGTCTCATACCGTTCGGCCACACACAGCCTGGTCACCCGCACCGACCCAGGCGTCGCGATCTTGCTGACATCGTTGCGCAACAAGTCGACGATCATGACGTTCTCGGCTCGCTCCTTCGCGTTGGAGCAGAGGGCCCGCCGAAGCCGTTCGTCCTCGATCGGCGTGCGACCGCGCGGGCTGGTGCCCTTCATCGGCCGGGTGAGCAATGTGCGTTCGTGCCAGTCGAAAAACAGCTCGGGGCTGACACTCGCCACCTCATGCGTTCCCACGTCCAACCGGGCCGCGTATCGGGTGCGCTGGCGGCTCAAGAGATGGGCATAGAGCTCCCCGACGCCGCACTCCCCCAGTTCACTGGTCAAGCGCGTCGTCAGGTTGCACTGGTAAGTCTCTCCGGCGGCAATCCGGGCCCGGACAGTCGCGATCGCCGCGAACAGGTCCGCTGTGCTCCACCGATCCGACCAACCCGGCAGGCGCCGCTCACCGCTGGGCAGCGGGGCTACGTAGGGAATTCGTCGAGCCTCCGGGGCAATCGCAAACCAGGCAAGGGGCGGATCGTGCTCATCCCGGGCATGCGTGACGAGGGAGGGGTCGAATCCACCGGCCGCCTCGTAGGAGACGTAGCCGGCCGCCCAAAGACCACGACGATTGGCCGCCTCGACCGCGGCCAGCACCTCGACGACCTCGGACGGGCACTCGGCAACGAGAACGTCGAGCGCACGATCGAAGACCAGGCTTCGACGGGCCACCCGGTCGTCGAACCGCGCGACCGGCGCGGCGTCGACGCGCGACGGCGAGGTCGGGGGCGACACCCGCCACAAGATAGCGGGCGACGCCTCAGCGCGTCGGCACCCCTGAGCGCGCGGTGCGCAGCGCGCCGTGCTCGTCGACGACCAGGCCGCGCAAGCCCGGCTGCGACTCGATCCAACCCACCGCCCGCGAACCCATCGCGAAAGCAGCCGTCGCCAGGGCGTCGACCTCGCTGAGCCGTTCACCCACGAGGGTCACGCTGAGCAAACCGTGGGCCGACCGCCCGGTGTGCGGGTCGAGGACATGCGCCCCTCGCTCGGCCGTTCCAGAAGTGGCCACCGCGAGGTTCGTTCCCTCGACCGCGCCGAGGATCTCCCCCGGGGCCTGGGGATCGGCGATGCCGACCCGCCACGGCCGATCGGGCCCGGCCAGGCCCGCACACTGGACGTCGCCGCCGCCGTTCACACAATGGTTGGCCGATCCGGCCGCGCGCAGCCGATCACTGGCCACCTCCACCGCCCACCCTTTGACGTAGCCGGAAGGGTCCAGCACACCCCCGGCGTACGCCGAGAAGTAACCGTCGCTGCGCCAGGTCACCTCCTGGCAGCGTCGAAGCACCCATCCAACCAACGGGTGACATTCCGCGACGGTGCGCTCACCTCGGACGACCCGGCTGATCGCGCTCGCCAGCTTGTACGTAGAGAACGTGTCGTCGACCCAGCGCAGCCAGCGCACGACGCCGTCAACCGCGCCGGATGCGACCTCATCACGCACATCGATGCTGAAGACCGTGCCCATGCAGTGCTCCACCCGGCGGTGGCCCGTGCTCGCCAATCCGGTGGCCGACTCCGTGCTTGCCGATTCCGCGCTCGTCACCGAAATCCCGCCTGGTCGAGCGCATTCTGCAGCGATTGGATATATCCCTCGCTCGTGTAGGACGCCCCGGATACCGCGTCGATCTTCGCGCTCTGCGCCTTGAGGGTCTCTTGCAACAAGATCGGCGCCGCGTCGTCGTTGATACGCCGCGATCGCCCGTCGAAGGCCGTCAGCTGCGCGAATGCGACGTTGGTGATGGTGTGGCCGAAGACGGTCACCTTCACCTGCACCACGCCATAGCGTGTCGTGATCGCCGACCCGGTGGCCGTCCGGCTGGTCGATGACGCTGAGGCGCTCGGGTCCGGCGGCGCGCTCGTCGTCGGCGTGGTCGTCGCCGGCGAGGTCGGGCTGGGGTCCGGGCTCGTTGAGGAACCGGCGACTGCACCCGGCAGCGTCGCCGACGGCAGCCCGGATCCACCGGCCGTTTGCGTCGCACCGTGCGTCCGGAAGCTCAGCAGGGCGACCAGACCGACCACGGTGGCCAGTACGGTGAGGACGACTCGTTTCATGAACTCACCTCAGAACACGAATGATTCTCGGTGGATATCCCGGCGGGCGACACCCGCGCGACGCAACTCGCGCGTCGCGGCAGCCATCATCCCCGGCGGACCGCAGAGGAACACGTCGCGCTGACGCACATCGGGCACCAGCGCCGTCACGCGCTCGGCCGCCAGCTGGTCCGAACTGCCCTGACCGGGCCGACCGGGCAGTAGGTGCAGTTCCGCGCCTCGTGATCGGGCGATCGCCTCCAGCTCCTCGCGAAGCACGAATTCACCGATGTCGTTCGCCCGATAGAGCAGGCAGATCTCACCCGGATAGCCGGGCAACGTCTCGAACAGCGCCCGAATCGGAGTGATGCCCACCCCGCCCGCGATCAACAGCACGCGACGCCGGGTACGCCGGGTCGCAGTGAAGCCCCCGTAGGGGCCCTCGGCCAGCACCTTCGTGCCCGGCGCCAACGTGCTCAGCGCCGCGCTGTGTCCGCCCGCGACCTTGACGGTGATCCGCAGCCAGTCGGGCCGCGCGGCCGCCGACAGCGAGTACGGATTGGCCGCCCACCACAGGTCTCGGGTGAGAAAGCGCCACCGGAAGAATTGTCCGGGCTCGGTTGCCAGCTCGCCCAGATGCCGGCCACCGATATAGACCGACACGACATCAGCACTCTCCCGCCGGACTCCGAGGACGACGAGCCGGTGGCGCAGCGCAGCACGAACGGGCATCGCCAGACGACACCAGAGCAGCAACGCCGCCACCGCGATGTACAGGGCCGACCACAACCAACGCGCCGGAGCGTTGTCGACGAAATCCGCGCCGGTCGCGAACTCGTGACTGAACGACAACGCCACCGCCAGGTAGGTGTAGAGGTGGATGAAGTGCCACGTCTCGTAGGCCAGCCGTCGACGGGCGGCTCGGGCCGAAGTGACTCCGATCGCCACGAGAACAAGCACGGCCACCGTCGCCATCAGGACGTCCGGGTAGCTCCGGATGAATGAGGACGTCTGGCTGACCACGTCGGTGTGCGCGCTGACCGAGTAGCCCCAGATGATCAATAAGGTGTGCGCGACGGCCAGACTAACGACGTAGCGGCCGCCCATCGCGTGCCAGCGGGCCAGCCGATCAGCGCCGAGCCCCCGCTCCAGTGCCGGCACCCGGGCCATCAACAACAGGATCACGGCGATCGCGTAGCCGGCGACGAGACCGGTGAGCCGCCCGGCATTGGTCAGCCAACCGCCGAATCCGATGACAGCTGGCGTGTCGTGCAACCAGAGCGCCAGCACGAGCAGCCCGCCCAAACCGATCGACGCCAGGGCCGTCGGCGGCGAGACCTGCCCTCGGCGGACCGCAACGCGCGAGCCCTCGCTCGACCGGGTCGCCGTGGACATCGATCCAGCATCCGCAGCGAAGCTCTGGAATCGTTCTCCTAAGTCTGTGGACGACCTGTACGTCACTCTGTTGACGACCTCTACGCCACCCTGTTGACGACCTGCACGCCTCGGCGTCGCCGCTAGGCTGCCGCTCGGATCCGCGTCGGCCCCGATGAGGTGAGGCACCACGATGCCCGGCCCGCCGCCCGCGCTCGAGCGCCGGCTCGGAGTGACCGACGCCGTCGTTCTCGGCCTGGGGTCCATGATCGGCGCAGGCGTGTTCGCGGTCTGGGCGCCCGCCGCTCGCGCCGCCGGTTCGGGTCTGGTGCTGGGGCTGGCCGTTGCCGCGGTCGTCGCCTACGGCAACGCGACGGCCTCGGCGCAACTGGCCGCCACATATCCCGTGTCCGGCGGGACCTACGTTTACGGCCGGGCGGTGCTCGGCCCCTGGTGGGGCTTCACCGCCGGCTGGGGTTTTGTGGTGGGCAAGACCGCCTCGTGCGCCGCGATGGCCCTGACCTTCGCCGGATACGTCGCGCCGGGCGAACGCTGGGTGCAGCGTCTCGTGGCCGCCGGTGCGGTGTTCGCACTCGTCGCCGTGAACTACCGCGGGGTGAGCAAGACACTCGCGCTCAGCCGGGTGCTGGTCGCCGTCACGCTGCTCGCGCTGGCGGTGGTCATCGTCGCGGCGGCTACGCACGCTCCGGCCGGGCGCTCGGGGCTGGGCGCAACGCACGGCGGAGCGTACAGCGTGCTCCAGTCGGCCGGGCTGCTCTTTTTCGCCTTTGCCGGCTACGCCCGCGTGGCGACACTCGGCGAGGAGGTCCGCGAGCCCGAACGCACGATTCCCCGCGCGATCCCGATTGCCCTGGGCGCCGCGGCCGTGGTCTACCTCGCCGTCGGTGTGACCGCATTGCGAGCCGCGGGACCCGCGGCCCTGGCCGAGTCGAGCGCGCCGTTGGTCACTACCGTGCGCGCGGCCGGCCTGGGTGGGTTGGTCGCCCTCGTGCGAGTTGGTGCGGCCGTGGCCGCTCTCGGCGCGCTGCTCGCCCTGGTCGCCGGCATCGGCCGGACCAGTCTGGCCATGGCCCGCGAACGCGACCTGCCGGCGTGGCTGGATGCGGTACACAAACGCTACCGGGTGCCGCACCACGCCGAATCGGCCCTCGGCCTCGTGGTGATCGCGCTGGTGCTGAGCGTCGATCTGCGCGGCGTCATCGGTTTCTCCTCCTTCGGGGTGCTCGTCTACTACGCGATCGCCAACCTCGCCGCCTTCCGTCAACCGCCGGAGCAGCGGCGCTGGCCGCGGCTACTCAACCTGGTTGGGCTGACCGGATGCCTGACATTGGTCAGCACCCTGCCCTGGCCGTCGGTGGCGTCCGGCGTGGCCGTGTTCGCCGTCGGTCTCGGCGGCCGGGCTCTGGTGTTGACCCGCAGACGCCGCCAGCCGGCGCGGCGTTGACGGGCGGCCCGCAGGTCTACCGGCGCGGCTGTGGACCGGTCCAGGTCCGCCGGTCCAGGTCCGCCGGTCCAGGTCCGCCAGCTGTGGTCTGCACCGGTCCGGGTCCACCGGTCGGCCGACACTCAAGATCATCCCGTCGCTCGGCCGATCGCCCGAGCGTCGCAGCGACTTCGGCAGTCACGTCGAGCGCATT
>JAFAWL010000238.1 GCA_019241805.1 Actinomycetota bacterium | reverse complement strand
ACCCACGACCGCAGCCTATCCCCGATGCCCGCGCGGCCGGATTCGAGGACGTCAATCAGGGCCATATCGCCGGCGCCCGGCACATCGGCAGTCTGCTCGACTGGTGCACGGAGGCCGGCGTCGAGCACGTCACTTTGTGGCTGCTTTCCACCGACAACCTCACCCGGCCGGCCGGCGAACTGGAGCCGTTGCTCGAGATAATCGCCGACGTCGCGGATGAGCTCTCGGCACCCGGGGAGCACTGGCGTGTGACCGCCGTCGGTGCGCTGGACCTGCTGCCCGAAGCGACCGCGTCCGCACTGAAAAGCGCCGAGGAGCGCACCGCCGGCCGCGACGGCCTGATGGTCAACGTCGCGGTGGGATACGGCGGTCGCCGTGAGATCGCCGACGCGGTGCGCTCGTTGCTCCAGGAACACGCCGCGGCCGGCACATCGATCGAAGAACTGGCCGAGCTGCTCGACGTCGATCACATCGCCGAACACCTCTACACGGCCGGCCAGCCCGACCCCGACCTGGTGATCCGGACCTCCGGTGAACAGAGGCTCGGGGGGTTCCTGCTCTGGCAGTCGGTGCACTCCGAGTTCTATTTCTGCGACGCGCTCTGGCCGGACTTCCGCAAGATCGACTTCCTGCGGGCCCTGCGCGATTACGGAAAGCGGCACCGTCGTTTCGGCAGCTGAACGATCGCCACGAGCCACGCCACCCGCGACGAAGCGGCACGTGCGCCGGGCCCCGATCGGCCGCGAACGCCGCCCGATGTTCTCGATTCGGTTACGCGACTTTAACCGCGTGGCGCTCGGTCGATTGGGGGGCCACGACGTACCGTCGACATCGGTGGTCGGCCCATCCGCCACCCGGAGGTCTGCGACTAGTGACGATTGCCGGCACGGCCAGCTTCTCGGCCGAATCCGCATCGGTGCCCCGCGATGCGGCCGCCCTCCGCGCCATCACGACGGCGTGCGCCGAGCCCCGGACGACCGTGAGGCCGGCGCGCCGGCTCAGGGTCGTGCCCGTGCCGTGCGCACGCATTGCGCAAGGAGCGACCAGATGACCGCTACCTCGATGCCGGCCTCCGGAAGCCCGCTTCGGACCTTCGTTCTCGACACCTCGGTTCTGCTCTCGGACCCCGGCGCGCTCGGACGATTCGGCGAACATGAGGTCGTGCTTCCGCTGGTCGTGATCAGCGAACTGGAGGCCAAGCGCCACCACCCGGAGCTCGGCTGGTTCGCCCGCCAGACGCTGCGCGTGCTCGACGACCTCCGCATCAAGTACGGACGACTGGACGCGGCTGTCCCGATCGGCGAGCAGGGCGGAACGCTCAGCGTCGAACTCAACCACTCGGACATCACAAGCCTGCCGGCCGGCTTCCGCGTCGACAGCAACGATTCGCGAATCCTGGCCGTGGCGCTCAACCTCGGGGCGGAGGGGCGCGACGTCGTCCTGATCAGCAAGGACATGCCGCTGCGGGTCAAGGCGGCCTCGGTGGGCTTGCAAGCCGAGGAGTACCAGGCCTCGCCCGGCGTCGACACCGGCTGGACCGGCATGGCCGAACTCGGCGTCAGCGTCGAGACAATCGATTCGCTTTACGCCGGCGAGGAGATTTCCCTGGTCGGGCCACCCGAGCTGGAGGCGGCGGCGGAGCTGCCCTGCCACACCGGGTTGGTGTTGCATTCGGCGCGCGGCTCGGCGCTGGCCCGCATCACCGCCGACAAGCGGATGCGCCTCGTGCGCGGAGACCGCGAGGCTTTCGGGCTGCACGGACGCTCCGCCGAGCAACGCGTGGCCCTCGACCTGTTGCTCGATCCCGAGGTCGGCATCGTCAGCCTGGGCGGGCGAGCCGGCACCGGCAAGTCGGCGCTCGCCTTGTGCGCCGGCCTGGAAGCCGTGCTGGAGCGACGCGCTCATAAGCGGGTCGTCGTGTTCCGGCCCCTCTACGCGGTCGGCGGTCAGGAGTTGGGCTATCTGCCCGGCAGCGAGAACGAGAAGATGGCGCCCTGGGCCCAGGCGGTGTTCGACACGCTCGGTGCGCTGGTCAGCTCCGAGGTGATGGACGAGGTGCTCGATCGCGGCATGCTGGAAGTACTGCCGCTGACGCACATTCGCGGCCGCTCGCTGCACGATTCGTTCGTGATCGTCGACGAGGCGCAGTCGTTGGAGCGCAATGTGCTGCTGACCGTGCTCTCGCGTATCGGGACCGGTTCGCGAGTGGTGTTGACGCACGACGTCGCCCAGCGCGACAACCTGCGGGTCGGACGGCACGACGGAGTCGCGGCCGTCATCGACGCGTTGCGCGGACATCCGTTGTTCGCCCATGTGACGCTCACTCGCTCGGAGCGTTCGCCGATCGCGGCGTTGGTGACCGAAATGCTGGAGGACCTGCCCATCTGAGCGATCCGAGCCGCAGAGCTCGGGGGCTTAGGTCCCTGGCTTGCGTCAGTGGCTTAGGTGGTCAGTGGCTTAGGTGGTCAGTGGCTGGGCAATCCGTCGATGCTGGCGGCGTTGCGCACGTTCCAGTAATCCTCGTTGTACGCCGCCGGCCGCTTGAGTTGGCGAAGATCGAGAATGTTGCGGTCCTCGACGAAGTCCATGCGGGGCACCGAGTAGCCGCACGAGTCGGATACCCG
>JAFAWL010000461.1 GCA_019241805.1 Actinomycetota bacterium | reverse complement strand
CCACCTCGGCCCAGTCGAACGACGGCCCGACCGGCCCGTCGTCACTGTCGAACCGCATTTGCAGTACCCGATCGCAGCTCGCGCTGGATGCAGCCTCGGCGATGACCCGGCCACGACGGGTGAGAATCGAATCGCAGCGGCCGAGCAGGCGTGTCACGTCGCCACCGATTCCGATATTGCCGTCCATCAGTAGCACCGTGTCCCACAAACCTTCTCGCGGGACGGTCCTGAACACATCCTGATAAACCGCCGGCGCGCCTCGACGACGCGCGAGGAAGACAGCTGTCGCCGCGGCGTCAACACCGAGACTGAGCTGACCCCTTCGGCACAATTCGCTCACGAACCGGCCCGGACCACAACCAACGTCCAATACCGCACCACGGCAACGCTCGAGCACTGTGCGATCGCCGACGTCGACGGTGGTGAGGAAACGATCAACGTTCAGTTCTATCCGCTCGCCATTACCGGTGACCATGGCCAGCCGGGTTCCCTGCATCAGAGCTTGTTCATACGGGTCGAGCGAACCGGGCCTCATGCCGGCACCGCAACGCCTAAACGCGCGGACACTGATGCGACATCGAGATGGGGGTGGCCCAGGGCGACCCTTCGGAGTACGTCTACGGTATCAATGTCCTCCAGACACTCCAGGATCTGCACCGACATACCAGCCTGGCGCAAGCGTCGAAGTTGGACGTCGCCGGTGTCTTGCTTCGACATGGGGACGCCTGCGATCACGCCGGCGGCTCGGCGCGGGTCAGCGAAACCGATCGACCAAAATCCGCCGTCGACCGCCGGCCCGAGGCAGGCGTCGAACCGATCAGCATCGAACGCCGTCACATGCTCGGGGACCAGCTGAGGCGTATCCATACCGACGAGGACCGCGGGCCCACGACCTGCAGTCCCGAACGCATGACCAAGGCGTCGATCTAGTCCGTGACCGAGCTGCGGCGCGACCCGCCAACCACGCCGGACCCACGCTCCGCGAGGTCCGTCGAGCGCGAGGATCCTTTCGCTGCACACGATCCGGTCGACAGCTGCGAGCGTGTCCCGCAGCGCCGCCGTCGCCACTTCTGCAGCTTGTTCGAAGGTTAATGCCGGAACGAGGCGGGTCTTGACCCGACCGGGCAGCGGAGCCTTCGCGATCACCAGCACCGTCGCGATCATGACGAGAACACCCCTTGCATGTCGCGTATCGCCTGCACAGTGCCCCGCACCGTTCCGGTCACCTTCGAACGGCCCACACGCGGCAGATAATCCACATCCATCGAGGTGATCCGCCAGTCGGACGCCGCCGCCCGAAGAATCGTCTCCAGCGGATAGCCACTGCGTCGATCAAGCAGACCGAGATCGAGCAGGGCTTGCCGACGAGCGACTCGCAGAGGACCGAGGTCGGCGAGCACGACACCGGTCCGGCGGCTCACCATCATGGCGAGGACCCGATTAGCCACCCGAGCGTGCAGCGGCCAACAGCCGCGGCCGCCAGGACGGCGCCGACCCACGACGAGATCCGTACGACCGCTGTCCACCAGAGCAGCTGCGACTTCGACGGCGGCCGGGTCGATCGACGCATCGCAGTCACAGAAGGCGACGATGGGCGCGCTCGCCGCAAACAGGCCAGCATGACAGGCCGCGCCGTAACCCCGCTGCCCGCAGGTGACGACTTGGGCGCCGAGTGCTCTCGCCAAATCCGCGGATCCGTCAGATGAGCCGTTATCGACGACGATCGCTCGAGCCACCGCCGGCACGCGCGCCATCACCCACGGTAGTGCGTCTACCTCGTCCAGGCACGGAAATACGACCTCCACCGAGACCATGTCACTCCTGGCCGACGGCACTACGAGACGACGATGCCTGTTGGTCAGCGGGATCTCGATCGCACAATCGGTATTCGATCGAGCGAGGGCGGCAGATCGGGGTTCGGGCCATGCAAGCCTCCGTCATGGCCGCCTGAACCTCAGGCGGCGGGTGGTCAGCGATCCGCCTCCGGTCCGACTGCCGCCGGAGGCGAAGAGGTCGGCGCACTCATACCGCCGGGCGATGAACTGCTAAGCCCGTGCCGTGATGTTCGACCGAGCTCCCTTGTTAATTCGCAAGTCAGGAATCCCCGGTTCCATCTCGACGACATCTGCCGGTCTCCGGCGATCATCAGACTCTGGGACAACGCCTGGACCGAGTTCATCCCTTTCCTGGACTACGACGTCGAGATCAGACGAGTGCTGTTGTTCGACGAACGCGATCGAGTCACTCAACGCCCGCTATCGGCGCGCCGTCCGGGCTCGCGGCCACTTCCCGACCGAACAGGCCGCACTGGAGTGTCTCTACCTGGTCACCAGATCGACCCCACCAGGCGAGGCAGGCACGATGGGCCGTGCGGTGGAAGCCGGCCCTCAACGCAACCGGGACTGTCCGTCTAACGGCACCTCTCTGAGTCGAGCTCTTGCGGCCAGAGAGGAAACCAGCTTGTTGAATCTGGATGGGGTTCGTGGTCTGCAGCCATGATCTTGGAGGCGGTGGTCGGGGTCGCTCGGGAAACACCTGTCGCCCTTCGGGGCTGACTGTCTAACGGCCTGCGTCCTGGTCACCGCGGCCCGGTTGGAGTGGCTCGAGAGAGGTCTGCAACGCCCGAAGTTGTTCTGCCCTCCGACTGGATCCAGTGATCGCCGACCGGTTGGAGGTGTCGATGACGCTGCCGCCGGCACGATGGCGTGTGCCGGTCACCTTCGTGGCAGTGCTGGTGGCGCTGGCGGTGGCCGGCGCGATCAGTGCCCGGGTTGGAGGCAGCAGCCTGCGGC
>JAFAWL010000195.1 GCA_019241805.1 Actinomycetota bacterium | reverse complement strand
TCGAGACGGTCGAGGCCGCTTGGCGGTCCGCCGTTGGAGGTACCGCCACCGTGCTGGCGATTCCCCAGGACACGCTCAACGGGTTGTGCCCGCGGACCGCGCCGCCGATCCCAAGACATGCTGAGCCTCCTTCGGGAGTCGCCGTCGAAGAAGCGGATCTGGCGCCGGCCATCGAGATGCTCGAACGTTGTGAGCGACCGCTGATCTTAGTCGGCGGCGGAGGGCTTACGGAGCGTCGGGTGTACGAGCAACTTGCCGATCGAATCGGTGCGCTGCTGGGTACGACGTTCCTCGCCAAGGGGCTATTCGCTGGGAGTCCGTTGGACGTCGGTGTCGTCGGTGGCTTTTCCGATTTTTCGGCTCGTCCGATTCTGCGCAGCGTCGATTGCGTGCTCGCATTCGGCGCGAGCTTGAATGGCTTCACCCGGGGACACGGGAACGCGATCCCGGAGGCGGCAATCATTCAGATCGATACTGATCCCGCAGCGTTCGGACGGTACGGGTCGGTCGACGTCGCTGTGGCGGGTGACGCCGTCGCCTCCGCGCGTCGGCTGGTCGAGCTGGCGTCGTCTCGCATTGATCGGCCGCTTCACGATCCACAGATCCTCGACACCCTGGCCGAGCGAGACGTTTTTGGCCCGTACGACGAAAGTGGCGAGGATGGGATCGATCCGCGTGTTCTGACGGTTGCGCTTGATCGCCTTCTGCCCGAGGATCGGATGGTGGTCACCGACGGCGGCCATCACCTCGGGTTCGGTGCATCCGCGCTGCGGGTTCCCGAGTCCGGGCGAGCGCGCCTCACGGCCGAGTTCGCCGCGGTGGGCATCGGACTCGGGTCGGCGTGCGGAGCCGCGATCGGCAGACCCGAGCTGACGACGGTCCTGTTCATCGGCGACGGCGGGTTGACCATGACGATGGGCGATTTGCAGACGGTCGTGCGCGAGCAGCAACCTATCGTCATCGTGGTCATGAACGATCGAGCCTACGGCGCCGAGGTGCACTTCCTGGACCTCGAGGGTCTGCCATACGAGTATGCACAGTTCGAGGACGTGGATTTTGCTGCGGTCGCCGGCGCGCTCGGGATCACGGCGTTCACCGTGCGGCATCTGAGGGATCTGGAGGCGCGTTCCTCCCTGTTGGCCCAACCGGACGGACCCCTGCTCATCGACTGCAAGATCAATCCGCGCGTGCGCGCGCAATGGTTGGTCGATCTCGACGCTGCGCGCCGACCGGCGGCGGAAACCGCGGAAGCCCCCGCCTGATGCGGTGATAGGTGGCGGGTGTCGCCGTCCCTAAACTGACACCCCGACAGTCGCCTCGGCCGCATCGGCGGCGGCCTTCGGTTGATCGAACTTCAGCACGCCGCGCATGTTCACACCCGCGTGCATGTCGGCGTATCCCTGGCTGATCTCCTCGAGACCATAGGTGCGCGTCACCAGCTCCTCCAACTTCAGCTGACCCGCCCGCCAGAGCCCGAGGAGTCGGGGGACATCCTTGTTGGGAGACATCATCCCCAAGATCACGCCCTGGATCCGCTTCTGGTACATCGACAGCTCGAGCAATCCGACCGGAATTCCCACTTCGACGGCGGGTCCGACCCCCGTCACGACCACGGTGCCCGCCTTGCGGATCGCTGAAAAGGCGCCGGCGACGTGCTCGCCGTGGGTCACGCCGACACAGACGATCGCCGAGTCGGCACCCTGACCGTTTGTCGCCGAGCGGGCCAGGTCAGCCGCCTCGGCCTGGTCGGCGACGGCGTCCGTAGCCCCGAGCTTGAGGGCGAAATTCCTCTTCATGGCGACCGGGTCGACGGCGATGATCCGGGACGCACCGGCGTGACGGGCACCCTGGACGGCGTTGATGCCGATGCCACCGACGCCGACCACGATCACGACGTCCCCCGGGGTGACCTGGGCGGCGTTGACGGCGGAGCCCCAGCCGGTCGGAACGCCGCATCCGAGCAACGCCGCCACGTCGAGCGGGATGTCCTTGGGGATCTTGATCGCGCTCGTTTCAGGCATCACGGTGTACTCGGCGAAGGTGGACACCAGGCACGCCTGTCCAACATCTTCGCCCTCCAGATGCATCCGGAACGTGCCGTCGAGCTGGTGGCCGATCGCCAGTAACTCTCCGTTGTCGCACAGCGCCTGAACGCCGGTGGCACACCACCGGCATCGCCCGCAACTGGGGATGAAGGAAGTCACAATGTGGTCGCCCACACTTAAGCTGCTGACGCCAGGACCAACCTCTTCGACCACGCCTGCTCCTTCGTGGCCGCCGCAGAAGGGCAGATGGCCTGGCGGGATGTCGCCGGTGACGAAATGGTCGTCAGAGTGACACAAACCCGACGCGACCATCCGGACCAAGACTTCGTGATCCTTTGGCGGATCAAGCTCCACAGTCTGCACTTCCCAGGGCCCAGGGCTCTCGCGAAGTACCGCCGCCCGTGTCTGCATCGAACCATTCCTCCACTATCGATTTACATGGGATACCGTCTATTGATGCCTGGTATGAGCTCCGCGCTCAAGGGAGAAAGTGCCACCCGCCGGCCAGGAATAGAGTGTTTCCACTCACATAATCCCCATCCGGACTCGCGAGGTAGGTTGCCAGTGCGCCGCCGTCGCGCGCTGGGTCGCCCCAATATCCAACGGGGGGCATCCCCATCGCCGCAGCGGCCTCCGGATAACGGGCCTGCGAATCGGCCATAGCATCAGTGCGGAGCGCTGGGCAGATCACGTTGACGCGAACGCCGTACGGGCCCCACTCCCTCGCCGCGGTCTTCGTGAACGCCCTGATCGCTTCCTTGGCGCAGTTGTAGCCGATAGTCCCGGGCTGCCCGAATACCCCGTTAGACGAGCCGAAGTTGATGATCTTGCCGTATCCCCGGTCCTTCATTCCAGGGAGCACGGCCCTCGAGCAGTACCAAGTCCCATAGAGACCGGAGCGAATGGCGTCGTCGAACCACTCCTCGGGAAACTCTTCGATCCCCACACGCACGTTGGAGCGTCCGCCTCCCGTCATGCTCTGCGCGTTGTTGACGAGGATGTCGACGGGCCCCAACCGATCCAGTGCCACATCGACCATGGCCCTGACCTGCTCTTGGTCGCCAACGTCGCAGGCAATCGCCAGTGCCGTTCCGCCCCGGTCCGTAATGATGCGCGCAACGCCCTCGCCGTTGGCTACCGTGCGGGTCGCGATCACGACGCGAGCGCCCTCGTCGGCGAAGCGCATCGCTATGCCGCGTCCGATGC
>JAFAWL010000156.1 GCA_019241805.1 Actinomycetota bacterium | reverse complement strand
GACGATCTCTCCGCCATAGGGGCTTACGACGGTGGCCCCGACGAGTACCCCGCGGTCAACGTCCTCGACGAGCTTGACGATGCCGTCGTTGCCCGGTCCGTGAATCCAGCCTCGTGCCGAGGCGGGCACCTGAGCGTTTCCGACCCGGACCTGGATCCCCTTGTCCCGGGCCTGCGCCTCGCTCATCCCGACCCGGCCCACTTCGGGGTCGGTGAACGTCACCCAGGCCAGACCGTGGTAGCCGCCGTACGGCTCGTCGCGGCCGAGGATGTGGGCGATGAGCACGCGAGCCTGCCACACCGAGACATGGGTGAAGGCGCCACGGCCAGTGACGTCGCCCACCGAGTACAAACCGTCGACGGGCGTGCCGTCCTTGACCACGCGCATGTGCTCGTCGACATCGACGGTTCGGGCGGCCGGATCCAGCCCGAGCGCATCGAGGCCGATATCGGCGAGGTTCGAGCGCCGCCCGGCCGCGACCAGCAGCTTCTCGCCGCTCACCGTCGAGCCGTCCGCCAGCGTCAGCTCAACGCCCTGACCGCCGGCGGCCACCTTCACCGCCTTGACCTGCTCGCGGACGTCCACGCCTTCGCGCCGAAGGACGTTTCGGACGACCTCGGCGGCCTCCGGCTCCTCCGGCGCCAGGATGCGGTCGGCAGCTTCCAGGACCGTCACCCGCGAGCCGAATCGGGCCCAGGCTTGGCACAGTTCGACGCCGATCGACCCTCCGCCGAGCACGATCACCGACTCGGGATTGGCTGTCGCTCGCATTGCTTCCCGGTTTGTCCATACCGAGTCCGACGATTCGCGCAGCGCTGCGAGCCCATCGATGGGCGGGAGAGCTGGCTGGGTACCCACGGCCACCACGACCCGCGCGGCCTCGTACTCGTCGTCTCCGACGGTCAGCCGCAATCGGCCATCGTCGGCGCGGCCGGTGAACCGGCCGACGCCACGAGCAAACGTGCCGCCGGCGTCGGTGAGCCGCTTGACCGCGACCTCGTCGTTCCAGTCGTCAGTGGCCTCCTCACGGATTCGCTTGGCCACCGGCGCGTAATCGGGCCGCACCGACGCTGTCCCGGCGAGTTCGTCGACGCGGCGCGCCTCGGCCAGAGTCGACGCCGCCCTGATGATCATCTTCGACGGGACACAGCCGTAATACGGACATTCGCCGCCGACGAGGTGCCGATCAACGCCGAGCACGGCTTTGCCGGCCTTCGCCAGTTGCTCGGCGACCTCCTCGCCGCCCGGCCCCAAGCCGAGGACGACTACGTCGAAGTCTTTCGTCATGGGTTTCTCCTATGTCAAGCTGCGGCCGGGAGCTGGTCTCCGGCGGCGCGGTTGGCGGAGTTGTGGTCGGTGTTGAGGGTGTTGAACACGATGCGGGCGAGGCGGCGTTTGAGGCAGCGCAGCGCTTCGGGGGTAGACATGCCCTCGGATTTCTTCTTCTCGTAGTAGGTCTTGCCGAGGCCGTCGATGCGGATCTGGGTGACGGCGATGCGGTGCACTGCGGCGTTGAGTTGTCGATTACCCGACCGGGTCAGGCGCACCCGTCCCGCGGTGTTGCCCGACCAGACTGGGATGGGGGCAATGCCGGCGTGACGGGCGAACGCGGCCTCGGACTTGAACCGGCTGATACCTGCGGACTCGCCGACGAGCTTGGCAGCGGTCAGCACGCCGACACCGGGCATGGCCAGCAACGAGGGTGCTGCCGCTTTGGCCAGGGCGCCCAAGCGCCGCTGCAGCGCGTTGATCCGTCCGGTCAGCTCGATGATGTCGCCGAGTTCTTCTCGAGCCAGCTCGGCCACGATTCCGTCCACGGTGCTGAGCTTGTCCATCAGCAACCGCTGCTGCTTGGCCACATCCAGCGACCGGGCCGGCGGCGCCCAGGACGGCTCGAGCTCATGCACCCGCCATAACAAGCTGTTGATCGTCGAAGTCCGTTGCCGCACCAGGGTTCGCGTCGGTCGACGAGCAGCTTCAACTCCCGCGACGCCTCATTGTGGGAGGCGACCGGAAGGCCCGGCTCACGCAACGCGGCACGGGCGACCGCGGCCGCGTCGATCGGGTCGGACTTGCCACGAGTACGGGCGATCCGCCGCTGCTCAGCCATCATCTTCGGCGGCACTCGCACCACCGGCTGACCAGCCGTGAGCAGATCCCGCTCCAGCCGCGCCGACAGATGCCGACAGTCCTCGATCGCCCACCTCAGCTCATCACCGAACTTCTGCCGAGCCCAGCACACCGCGTCCCGATGCCCCTGCGTCGTCGCCTCGACCGTCTTGCAACCCAGCTCCCGGCCGACCTGGTCGACCGCAACGAACGTATGCGTCCGCTTGTGCACATCGGCGCCAACAACAACCATGACGGTTGCCTCCTTCACTCAGAGGGACGGCTGGGCCGGCCGGCGGACACATCTCAGTCGGGGCGACGCCACGCTCCTATCAAGTCACGCCGGCCGGTCCTGCACACCCGATGCCGGCAAAACCCATGCTCGCCAACCCGAAGGCGACACCGACCCTATGAGCCAGACACCGAGTGCCCAGGATCCAACCAGCCGCGATAGCGGCATCGTCACCCTGACACTGACGCTGACCCTAACGAGTGGGTCGGACATGGATGCCGCAAGGGAACCGCTTACGACGACACCCGCGAGCGCGGCCGGGACTGTGCACCTAACGGTGTTTCCGGCCTGACACGCTCAGCCGTTGGGGCTGGGCGGGGAAGG
>JAFAWL010000107.1 GCA_019241805.1 Actinomycetota bacterium | reverse complement strand
GTTGGCGACCGCGGAGGCGATCATCGCGACCTGCAGCGGCGTCGTGCGCACACTTTGTTGACCGATCGAGGCGTGCGCGAGATCGCCCTGGCTGTTGATCGGGCCGACGGTCGACAGTGCGATATTCAACGGCACGGTGCGCGTCTTGCCGTTCAGTCCGAACAGTTGCGCCTCGTCTTCGACCGACGACTGGCCGACCTTCATGCCCAGTGCCGCGAAGGCCGTGTTGCACGAGATCGCGAGCGCGTCGGAGAAACTGTCGGTGATGCCGTTGCCGCAGCTCTCGCCGCCGAAGTTCTGCAGCGTCGTTCCGTTGGTGCCCGGCAATACCAGGGTGGTCGGTGCCGGGATCTGGTCGGTCGGCTTGACTCCGGCCTTCAATGCCGCCGCCGACACGATGATCTTGAATACCGATCCGGGCGGATAGTTCTGCTGGAAAGCCCGATTGAGCATCGGATTCGCCGGATTGGCCGTGGCCTGCAGCGCTTTCCAGTTCGTGACGTCGGCATCGGTGTCGTGCGAACTGATCGAGTTGGGGTCGTAGGAAGGTGAGGTCGCGGCGGCCAGGATCGCCCCTGTGGTCGGATCCATGGCCACGATTGCGCCGGCCCGACCACCCAAGGCCGTATACGCCGCCTGCTGAGCGGCGTCATTGATCGTCAGGACGATGCTGCCACCCTTGGGGTCGCGTCCGGTAAGGATGTCGGTGATGCGCGAGCCGATCAGCCGGCTATCGGTTCCGCGCAGGATCGCGTCGTCGGTAGCTTCCAGGCCGTCCTTGCCGTAGACGAGCGAGTAGTAACCGGTCAGCGGCGCGTACACCGGCCCGTCGGGGTACTGCCGCAGGTATTTCAGTTCGTCGTTGGTGGCGACCGACTGCGCGATCGCCTTACCGCCAACGACGATCTGTCCCCGCGGCGTCGAGTACTCGGTCAGGATCACACGCCGGTTGGCGGGATTGTCGCGATAGGCGTTGCCGCGAACGACCTGCACGTAATTGAGGTTCAGGAAGATCGCGAGCATCAGCACGCCGACGGCGGCAGCCACCCGCCGGATCTGTCGATTCACGCCGCCCCCACCAGTGGTTCATCATCGGGCGTCGGCTGGGAATGGCGGCTGGCCGCGGCCGGGCGACGAGCCGAATCAGATACTCGCAGCAACAGTGCGACCAGCACGTAGTTCGCTATCAGCGACGAGCCCCCGTAGGACAGGAACGGTGTGGTCAGCCCGGTTTCGGGAAGCAACCGGCTGACTCCCGCGACGACGACGAACAGCTGCAGGCCGAGTAAGAACGACAGGCCCGAGGCCAGCAGCTTGCCGAACGAGTCACGTACCGCGAGCGACGCGGCGAAGCCCCGCGAGATGAGAATGACGTAGACGATCAGCAACGCGACGAGTCCGAACAGGCCGATCTCCTCGCCGAACGAGGAGATGATGAAGTCGGTCGCCGGCAGTGGCACCAACTCCGGGTGACCGGCCCCGAGGCCCGTGCCGAAGATCCCGCCGGTGCCCAGACCGAACAACGACTGCTGAAGTTGATAGCCGGTATCGGGGTAGCTGAAGGGATGCAGCCACACGCTCACGCGCGTGTGAACCGTTCCGAACAGGTGGTACGAGACGTACGCGCCGACCGCGAACAGCAGCCCCCCGACGATCACCCAACTGATCCGCTCGGTGGCGACGGAAACCTACACCACGAACAAGCCGAAGAACAGCAGCGACGTGCCGAGGTCGTGGCCGCTGACGAGCACGGCGATGCAAACCAGCCAGGCGACCAGCAGCGGACCGAAGTCACGGCCGCGAGGGAAGTCGATGCCGAGGAATCGCCGTCCGGCCAGCGACAACACGTCACGCTTCGAGACGAGGAACGAGGCGGCGAAGATCGTCAGCAGGATCTTGGCGAACTCACCGGGCTGGATCGAGAAGCCGGCCACCCGGATCCAGATACGGGCGCCGTTGATCTCGGAGAATCGGGCCGGCAGTACGGCGGGCAACACGAGGAAGAACAATCCGGCCAGCGCGATCGTGTAGGCATAGCGCTGCAGCACCCGATGGTCACGAATCACGATGATCACGGCCAGGAAGAGCACCAGGCCGATCGCGGTCCAGACGACCTGGCTCGGCGCCTGGGCGCCGGTGTAGGCGGCGCCGCCCTCGCTGGCCTGCTGTTTCAGCCCCAGATCGAGACGATGGATCATCACGAGCCCGAGGCCGTTGAGCAGCACGACGCAGGGCAGGATCAGCGGATCGGCGTAGGGGGCGACGATCCGCACGACGACGTGAGCGATCATCCCGGCGATCAGGGGCACGGCCGCGTACATGGCGAGCCGACCGCCGAAGTGACCGTCGCGGGTGCCTTCGACGGCACCTTCGGCAGCCAGCACCACCAGCACGGCAAAGATCATCAGCACCAGTTCGGTGTTGCGCCGCGTCGGCACCGGCGGGGCCTGGGTCTCGCTCATGATGTCCGGCAGTTCACGTGGGGGGTCGGCGTGATGCGAGCCGACGGTCGGGTGGGTGTAGCGCCTGCCGTGTCGGACGGACTCTGACCGTCGGTCGGGCTCGCACCCGCGGTCGGGCTCGCGCCGGCGGTCGGCGTCCCGGGCACCGATGCCGGTGTCGACGTCGCTGACGGTGGCGGCGACGGCTGGTTCAGCGAACTGCACAGCGGCAGTCGTTGGCTGCGCAGCCGCCCGACGATGGCGGTGGCGTCGGCCTGGCTGCTGGCGGTGATGCCGGACGCTACCTGGGTTCGCGCGGCTTGGGTGAGGTCGGCGACAAGCAGGCCGGTGTGCTGACGGACGCTGAAGAATTTCAGCGGGCCGAATTGCGTGTCGACGCCGCGGAAGACCGCGACCTCATCGCCATCCTTACCGACGAAGTACTGGGTCTGCGTCCAGAGGTAGGTGCCCGTGGCAGCCGCCGCCGCGAGCACCACGAGAACGAGGACTAGCAGCGGAGTGCGCCATCGACCGTGAGGGCGACGACGGACCCGCGCCGCCAGGGTCGGCTTCGCCGGCTGCTTGTCGATCAACGCGGCCCGTTCGGCCGGGCTGTCCGTGCGCGAACTGGGCGGCGTAATCGGGTCGACGAAGGCCCCGGCGATCACGGGAACGTCATCGCCGTAACTGGCTTCGCGAACGTCGGCGACGATGCAGGTGACGTTGTCGGGTCCGCCTCCACGAAGCGCCAGTTCGACCAGTCGGTCGGCGCACCCCTGCGGATCCCCTTCGGCCAGCGTCTCATAGAGCGTCTGCGTCGAGACGACGTCGGTGAGCCCGTCGGTGCAGAGCAGATAACGGTCGCCGTCACGCGCTTCGCGGATGGACACGTCGGGTTCGACAGCCACCCCGGTCAGGGCGCGCAGGATCACGGACTTGCGCGGGTGGTGGGCCGCCTCGTCGGCAGTGAGCTGTCCCTGATCGACGAGCGATTGAACGTAGGTGTCGTCGTGCGTGATCTGCGAGAGCTGGCCGGCCCGCATCAGGTAGGCCCGTGAGTCGCCGACGTGCACCAGCCCGACCTGCGAACCGCTGAAGCGAAGCGCGGTCAGCGTGGTGCCCA
>JAFAWL010000283.1 GCA_019241805.1 Actinomycetota bacterium | reverse complement strand
GTGGGTGGCGCCGGCTCGTCCGGGTCGCCGTCCAGCCATTGTGCGACGTCGTAGCGATAGAGCTGCTTACCCCAGAGCAGACCGGAGAAGGCCCGACGCGCGATGTGTCGGGCCTCGTCATCGACGGTCGCGGGGATAACGACGTTGTAGAAGTCGTCGGCCTCGGCCTGGCGATCAGCCAGGACCACATCGAACCCGGCGCCGAAGGTCTGCTCGTCCAGCTGCATCGTCGACAGTCGTAACCGCACCCGGACGCTCTGGCCGGCCGGTACCGCGTCGAAGTGGTACCAGAAGGCCGCCTTCGTGCCGGTGCCGGCCGGATTCAGCGCAGCCGTGTCGTTGTCGACGACCCGTCGATTGAACGCGTCCTTGGGAAACGGTGAACGGTTCGGCGCCGACGCGCCCCAGAGGGCGACCGAGTCTGTTTCGTTGTCGCACACCAGCACGTCGGGCGAGCCTTCGGCGGCGAGGATGTACTGCCCGAGAAACTCGTGCCGGCAACCCACGGCCCGCGCCTGACCGACGGTGCGCTGCGGCGGATCGATCCGGGTCAGCGACGGGACGCGTTCGTCGCGCCCCCAGGCCCAGGTGTTGCGGAACCAGATCTGGGGTAGCAGGTCAAGCGGCGCTGGATCCGGCCCGTGGTTGGTCGCCTCTACGACGATGCAGACGTCGTCGGGCGCGGCCTTGGCGTAGGTGATGGTGACGTCGAAGAAGCGGTCCTCGTTGAGCACCCCGCTATCGGCCAATTCGAATTCCCGCTCGAACTTGCTCCGGGTTCGATTCTCATCACGCAGACGCTGATACGGGTATTCAGCCTGCGGGTAGCGATAGAGCCAGCGCATCCAGGAATGGGAGGGCGTGCCGTCCAAGGGCCACCAGTACTCCTTGACGTCCTCGCCGTGGTTGCCCTCGCCGTTGGTCAGCCCGAACAAGCGCTCCTTGAGCAGCGGATCATGCCCGTTCCACAGCGCGATCGAGAAATTCAGGAAGCCGTACCGGTCGCACAGCCCGCCCAGACCGTCCTCACCCCAGCGATAGGCCCGTCGGTGTGCCTGCTCGAAGGGCAGGTAGCTCCACGCGTCCCCGTCGGCGGAGTAGTCCTCACGGACGGTGCCCCACTGTCGGCCGGACATATACGGTCCCCACAGCCGCCACGGGCTCGTGCCTGAGGGTGATTCGGCCAGCCGCTCGTGTTCGGCACTGGGGTGGTTGGCGGACGCGTCCGCCCGCGAGTGCCGGGGTGGCATGGTCACGCGGGAAAGACTCTCACGATCGGGCCGCGGACGGGGATGCCGGTGTGGCCTCAGCCGGACGAACGTCGACGACCTTGGGATCGCACCGATTAACCGCTTGAGGTGGCCGGTAACGTCGACCAACCGTGAGCGTCCACCACGACCGGCACCGGACGGACCCCCTCATAAGCAGCACGTCATGACTTCCGGACGCGGCGTACTGATCGAGGAACGCGAGCACCTGAAGGTGGCCGAGTCGTGCCTGGCGCAGATGCGCGAGGACGCCGACCGGATCGCCGACTACGGGGTCGACGCGCTGGCCAGCGAAACCCTGGGCAAGCTGCGAGCCGAACGACTCGCCGCACTGGCCGCCGACCCGGACGCACCCGCGTTCTTCGGCCGCACCGACCGCGACAACGAGAGCTTCCACATCGGTCGTCGGCACGTGCGCGACACGGCCGGCGACCCGGTCGTGATCGACTGGCGCGCACCGATCTCCCGGGCCTTCTACCGCGCGACCCCGGTCGACCGGATGGGCGTCCGGTTGCGGCGGCGCTTCGGGTTCAGCCGGGGCGTGCTGAGCTCGTACGAGGACGAGCGCCTTGACCTCGGCGAGGATCTCGGCTTGGCGTCGAACCTGTTGCGCGAGGAGATCGAACGTCCCCGCGTCGGTCCGATGCGCGACATCGTGGCCACCATCCAGCCCGACCAGGACGAGCTCGTCCGGGCCGATCTCGACACATCGCTGTGCATCCAAGGGGCGCCCGGTACGGGTAAGACGGCCGTCGGCCTGCACCGGGCGGCCTATCTGCTCTACACCTATCCCGAGCGGCTGCGGCGATCCGGCGTGTTGGTCGTCGGCCCGAACGACGCCTTCCTGCACTACATCGCCCAGGTGCTGCCCGCCCTCGGTGAAGGCGGCATCCGGCAGACCACCGTCGAGGAGCTCGTCGGTCATGTGCCGGTGAGTGCGAGCGAGTCGAGCGCCGTCGCCGTGCTGAAGGGTGACGCCCGGATGGCCGACGTGCTGCGTCGAGCCGTGCTCGCCCAGGTGGTCAAGCCCACCGGCGACGTGCTCGCCATCGTCGCAACGAAGCGCTACCGCGTGCCCGAACATCGATTACGCCGGTATGTCGACGACGCCCGGCGCTCACTCGGACCGGACCTGCGCTGGAGCGTCGCCCGCGAGCGGCTGCGGGCCCAGATTGCCGAGGACGTACGACGGCAGCGTGAGGACGCCGGCGGCGCTCCCTCGGATGCCGAGACCGCCCGGGTGGCCCGCTCGAAGGCGGTCCGGGACTTCGTCGACGCGGTCTGGCCGGTTCTGGACGCGCGCGCGCTGCTGGCCCGACTGTTCACCGACGCCGATTTCCTGCGTCGCTGCGCCTCGGACCTTACCGACGTCGAGCGGGCCGGTCTCCTCCGACCCGGCGTCCGAACCCATCGGCAGATGAAGTGGAGCGCCGCCGACGCGGTGCTGATCGACGAGCTCGTCGGCATCATCGACGGCGCCGAGCTGTTCGTGCACGTCGTCGCCGACGAGGCTCAGGACCTGTCCGCCATGCAGTGCCGCGCGCTCGGCCGCCGGTGTCGGCTGGGGTCGGTGACAATCCTGGGCGACCTGGCCCAGGCCACCACGCCGTGGGCTCCGGGCAGTTGGCGCGAGACCCTGCGTCACCTCGGCCAGCCCCGCGCGGCGATCCGGCCGCTGACCACCGGTTATCGGGTGCCCGGCGAGGTGCTAGAGGTGGCCAATCGGCTGCTGCCCACGATCGCCCCGGACGTCCCCCCGGCCTCGTCCGTGCGGGCCGGGCACGATGCGCTGCGCGGCGCCGCGCGGGCCCAGCTGCTCTCGACCGTGCTCGAGCTGCTGCGAATCGAAGGGTCGATCGGAGTGATCGTCGCCGATCATCGCGCGAGCGTCACCCTGGACGAGATCGTGCGCGGTGGGATCGACGCCGGCGGACCGGACTCCGACCGCCGGGTGAGTGTCGTTCCGGCAAGCGCCGCCAAGGGCCTGGAATTCGACTCCGTCGTGCTGGTCGAGCCGGCGGACATCGTCGCCGCCGAACCGGATCGGCTGGCCGGCCTGCGCCGGTTGTATGTGGTCTTGACCCGGGCCGTCTCGCGGCTGGTGATCGTGCGGGACGAGCCGCTGCCCCCTGAGCTCACTGCGGCCTGATCCGGGCGCGTTCTGCCCCGCGACGGGCCGGCGTGGATATTGTAGGAACCCCTGGGTAATCCGGCTGGCGCGCCATCCCTGTACCAACGTCGGTGAGCCCAGCAGTTCGTGAACGTGCCGGTGCGGCGATCCCGCGTCCGGACACGGGTGACGCGAGGAGCGCCGGATGACCGAGCACGTACGCGCAGTGCAGCCAGAGCCCGACATGGTGCAGCTGCTGACTCCAGAGGGCGAACGTGTCGAGCGCGCGGACTACCCGCTCGACATCACCGACGAGCAGATCGGCCAGCTCTATCGCGATCTCGTGCTGGTGCGGCGCATAGACAGCGAGGCCGTCGCCCTGCAGCGTCAAGGCGAGCTGGGTCTATGGGCCTCCCTGCTCGGCCAGGAGGCCGCGCAGGTCGGAGCCGGCCGCGCGCTGCGCTCGCATGACATGTGCTTTCCCACCTATCGCGAACACGGCGTGGCCTGGTGCCGGCAGGTCGACCCGCTCACCCTGCTCGGTCTGTTCCGGGGCACGAGCGTCGGGGGATTCGACCCGTATACGCACAACTTCAACATGTACACCGTGATCATCGGGGCCCAGACGCTGCACGCCGCGGGCTACGCCATGGGTGTCGTGAGGGACGGCGCGGTCGGCACAGGCGACCCCGACCGTGACACCGCCGTGCTCGCGTTCTTCGGGGACGGCGCGTCGAGCCAAGGCGACGTCAACGAATCGTTCGTATGGGCCGCGGCCGAGAACCTGCCCATCGTCTACGTCTGCCAGAACAACCAGTGGGCCATCTCCGCGCCGGTCGCTACCCAGAGTCGGGTGCCGCTCTACCAACGCTCGGCCGGCTTCGGCTTCCCCGGGCTGCGCATCGACGGCAACGACGTGCTGGCCTCGCTCGCGGTCACCCGACGGGCCCTGGATGACGCGCGCTCCGGTCAAGGCCCGACGTTGATCGAGGCCTTCACCTACCGGATGGGGCCCCACACCAGCTCCGATGATCCAACGCGCTACCGGCTGGGCAGCGACGTCGAAACATGGAAGCTGCGCGATCCGATCGCGCGCGTGCGGGCCTACCTCAGCCGTAGCGCCGGCTTCGACGCCGAGTTCTTCGCGGCGATCGACGAGGAATCCGAACAGCTGGCCGTGCATGTGCGAGCCGGCTGCCGCGCCCTGCCGGACCCCAGCCCGGAGTCGCTGTTCGATCACGTCTTCGTCGAGCTGCCCGAGGACCTGCGGCGACAACGAGCCGAGTTCGCCGATTTCGTGGCCTCGGTCGCGTCATGACCGGGCTCTCAGCCGTACCGGACGGCCTGACCACGATGGCCAAGGCTCTCAACGCCGGGCTTCGCCGCACGCTGGAGGAAGACCCCAAGGTCGTCATCATGGGCGAGGACGTCGGCAAGCTCGGCGGCGTCTTCCGCATCACGGACGGTCTGCAGAAGGATTTCGGCGAGGCCCGCGTGTTCGACACCCCGCTGGCCGAAGCCGGCATCATCGGCACCGCCGTCGGGCTGGCCATTCGCGGCTACCGCCCGGTGTGCGAAATTCAGTTCGACGGCTTCGTGTTCCCCGGCTTCGACCAGATCGTCAATCAGGTCGGCCGGATGCACAACCGATCGGCCGGCGCGGTGAAACTGCCCATCACGATCCGCATCCCCTACGGCGGCGGCATCGGCGCGATCGAGCACCACTCGGAATCTCCCGAGGCCTACTTCACGCACAGCCCGGGTCTGAAGGTCGTCACCTGTGCTACTCCCTCCGATGCGTATTGGATGATCCGGCAGGCGGTGGCCGACGACGACCCGGTCATCTTCTTCGAGCCCAAACGGCGGTACTGGAGCAAAGGCGAGGTGGCGGCGCAGCCCGGGCCGCTCTACCGAGCCCGGACGGTACGCCCCGGCCGCGACCTGACGGTGTTGGCCTACGGACCGATGGTCGGCGTGGCGCTCGAGGTCGCCGAGGTCGCCGCCGACGAGGGGCGCGATCTCGAAGTCATCGACCTGCGCTCGTTGGCACCGCTCGACACGGATGCGGTGATCGAATCGGTGCGCCGCACCGGTCATCTGGTGATCGTGCACGAAGCCCAGCGAACCAACGGCCTCGGCGCCGAGATTGCCGCGCGAGTCCAGGAAGCCGCGTTCTACTCGCTCGAAGCGCCCTTACTTCGGGTGACCGGGTACGACACGCCCTACCCACCCTCGCGCCTGGAGGAGGAGTGGCTGCCGAACGTCGACCGCATCCTCGACGCCGTCGACCGCTCGCTCGCCTATTAGAAAGGGCTCGCCGTGCCGGACTACAAGCAGTTCAAGCTGCCCGACATCGGGGAGGGCCTGACCGAGGCCGACATCGTGAAGTGGACGGTACAGCCGGGCGACACGGTCACCGTCAATCAGAACCTCATCGAGATCGAAACCGCCAAGGCGGTGGTCGAGCTGCCCTCGCCCTGGGCCGGCGTGGTTCACGAGCTGCTGGTCTCCGAGGGGGAGACGGTCGACGTCGGGCGACCCATCATCACGATCGACGTCGACCCCGGCGGCAGTGCGCCGGCCGGGTCCGTCAGCCCAGGAGCAGGCGTCGAAGCGCCTAACGCCCACATGCCGAATGGCGACGTGCCGAAGGCCGACGCGAACGGCCGCCAAGCGGTCCTGGTGGGTTACGGACCGCGAGCCGAGGGTGGGGCGCGGCGGCGCCGTCGCTCGCCGGCCGCCGAGCCTGCCGCGCAGGACCGGGTGCCCGACGACCGGGTGCCCGACGACCGGGTACCCGAGCCGACCGTCAACAGCGCCTTTCAAGTGCCCCCGCGCGGCGCCGACCTCGACGAGCCGGCCTCACAACACCGGGTGCTGGCCAAGCCACCGGTTCGCAAGCTGGCCAAGAACCTCGGCGTGGACCTGACCACGGTCGCCCCGAGCGGACCGGAGGGTGCGATCACGCGCGAGGACGTGCAAGCAGCCGCCGAGGATTCGTCGAGCACGGGTTCGGTGCGCCGGGGTTCGTCGAGCCCACCCAGGGTGAAGTCCGTCCGCGCGGGCGGCCGCGAGACTCGGGTGCCGGTGAGGGGCGTACGCAAGCACACCGCGGCCGCCATGGTCAGCTCCGCGTTCACCGCACCGCACGTGACCGAGTTCATGAGCGTGGATGTGACGGCGACGATGCAGCTACGCGATCGCGTGGCCGCTCGCCCGGAGTTTCGTGGTGTGCGGGTGTCGCCCTTGGTGTTCGTGGCTCGGGCACTGATCCTCGCGGCCCGCCGAACCCCGGAAATCAATGCCACCTGGGACGATGCCGCCGGCGAGATCGTGCTCAAGCACTATGTGAACCTAGGCATAGCCGCTGCTACTGATCGCGGACTCATCGTGCCCAACGTGAAGGATGCCGACCAACTCTCGCTGCTCGACCTGGCCCACGCAATCAACGATCTCGCCCAGACCGCCCGCGCCGGGCGCACGGCACCGGCCGATCTGACCGGCGGCACAATCACGATCACGAACGTGGGCGTGTTCGGCGTCGACACGGGCACCCCGATCCTCAACCCGGGCGAGACCGGAATCCTTGCCTTCGGCGCCGTTCGTCGGATGCCGTGGGTCGTGACCGACGGGGACACCGAGCGGATCGAACCGCGATCGGTCACTCAGCTGGCGGTGTCCTTCGATCACCGGGTCGTCGACGGGCAGCAGGGCTCGCACTTCCTTGCCGACGTCGGCGGCCTGCTGGCTGATCCCGGACTCGCTCTGTTGTGACCGGTGGGGTCCGTGTCCGCGCGCCCGAACTACGCGGTCGCGGCGGATGGATCAACACCGGCGGACGCACGCTGAGTTTGGCCCAGCTACGGGGCAAGTTCGTCCTTCTGGACTTTTGGACGTTCTGCTGCGCGAACTGTCTGCACGTGATCAACGAGCTGCGCCCGCTTGAGACTCGGTTCGCCGACGTGCTCGTCGTGATCGGCGTGCACTCGCCGAAGTTCGCGCACGAGACAGAGCACGCGGCGGTGGCGGCGGCCGTCGAGCGCTACGAGGTCGACCACGCCGTACTCGACGATCCGGACCTGAATCTGTGGCGGCAGTATGCGGTGCGGGCCTGGCCGACGCTCGTGCTGATCGACCCGGAGGGCTACGTCGTTGCCCAGGCGACCGGCGAGGGACAGGTCTCCGGGCTGGCGCGCATGATCGACGCGCTTACCGCCGAGCACGAGGCGCGCAAGACCCTTCATCGGGGCGCCGGCCCCTACGTTCCGCCCGCACCCCCTTCGACGCTGTTGCGCTATCCCGCTAAAGCCGTTTTGCTGCCCAGCAGTAGAACCGGGCGCGAGCGGGACTCGTTGTTGGTCGCCGACGCCGGCCATCATCAACTGGTCGAGCTCGACGTCGACGGCGTGCGGGTGCTGCGCCGGATCGGCACGGGGGAGCGAGGACGGGACGACGGCGCGCCGCCGAGCTTCAGCGAGCCCGGCGGCGTCGCGCTGCTGCCCGCCGGTGCCGCGGATTTCGACGTCATAGTGGCCGACACCGGGCAGCATCTGCTGCGCGGTTTGCGGCTATCAGACGGCGCGGTGGTTCGCAGCGTCGATCTCGGCGCCGAGCTCGCCGGGGTTCGGACGGTGCCAGGCGCGATCGCGCCGGTGCTCTCGCCCTGGGACGTCGCGTGGTGGCCCGCGCTGGACGCCGTCGTGGTCGCGGCGGCCGGCGTGCATCTGCTCTTGAGCTGGCGAACCGACGAGGGCACCCGGCTGCTGGCCGGGACGACGGTCGAGGGACTGCGTGACGGGCCGGCCGCCTCGGGTTGGCTGGCGCAGCCGTCGGGCCTGGCCGTCGACGGTGATCGGCTCTGGTTCGTCGATGCTGAAACCTCCGCACTGCGCAGCCTCGATCTCGGCCCGGCCGGCGGCGAGCCGATGCTGCGAACCTGGGTCGGGGAGGGGCTGTTCGACTTCGGCCACGTCGACGGTCCGGCCGAGCGGGCCCGACTGCAGCACCCGCTGGGGGTCACGCTGCTGCCGGATCGCAGCGTGGCGATGCTCGACACCTACAACGGAGCGGTGCGGCACTTCGATCCGCTGACAGCCGAAGTCACGACCCTGGCCACGGGCTTAGCCGAGCCGAGCGGGGCCGTGCTGGTCGACGGTGAACTGGTCGTCGTCGAGTCCGGCGCCCATCGGCTGGTGCGCGCGGTGCCGAAAGCAGAACTTCGTTCGGCGGAGTCGATGACGACCGCACGGCCCGTGACCGTACTTGCGCCCGGAGCAGTTCGGCTGAGCGTGCGCTTCGTGCCGCCACCGGGCCGCAAGCCCGACGAACGCTACGGCCCGGCCACCCGGCTGTCGATCGGGGCGAGCCCCGCCGGTGTGCTCGTCGACGGTGCGGGCGACTCCGTCGATCTTGTGCGCGAGCTACGCCTCGCCGAACCCAGCGGACCGATCGATGCCGAGGACGACCGTCGCCCGGCCGTTCTGCACGTCACTGCGCAAGCCGCCGCGTGCGACGCCGACGGCAATGCGGCGCACCCGGCCTGCTACGTCAGCCGTCAGGATTGGGGCGTGCCGATCGAGATCCGACCCGACGGCGCGCGCGAGCTGGAGCTGGTCCTACTGGGCTGAGCCGGAGCCCGCGTCTGTCCGGTGCCGACATCATGCGCTCGCGGCGTCGGCCGTCAGTCCTCGAGCAATGACGCCCGCAGCGCTTTCTGGTCGGCATCGGTCCAGCCGTGCCGTCGCAGCCAAGCCTCGGCGCCGCCGAAACGCTCGTCCAGCAGGTCCAGGAAGCCCGCCATCGAGGTACCGCTGGGACGGTGCCGGGCGGCGTCGTCGCGTCGCATGTCATGCGCGTACGTGCGCGAATCCGCCAGCCGGGCCACGATCGCTTCGATACGTTCGGCGCTGCGCTCGTAGTCGGCTACGACGCCTTCGTGAGCGACGCCGACGGCCGACAGGGCGAGCGCCACCACGACGCCGGTGCGGTCCTTGCCGGCCGCGCAGTGCACGAGGGTCGCACCGCCGGGCTGCGCGATCAGACGAAGGCTCTGGATCACCGAGTCGGGCCGATCGTCGATGAAGCCGATATAGACCGCCTCGGCCGAGCGCCGCTCGGGGAAGAGATTGGCACCCTCTTCCCAGGGAAGCACGATTGGACCCTCGTCGGATTCCACCACGTCGACCGGATCGGAGGGCTCCGGGAAAAGCGACAGGTGGCTGACCCGGACCGCGGGCTCGGCGAGCATCGGACCGTCGCCCTCGGAGCGCACCTCCACGTGCGTACGCAGGTCGACGACCCGACGGACCTCGTAGTCGTCGACGAGCCGGCGGATATCGGAGGGGCTGAGGCTTTGCAGGTTGTCCGAGCGAAGCAGTCGATGCACTCGGATGGGCCGGCCGTTTGTCGTCGGCGTGCCCCCGAGATCGCGGGCGTTGACGGCTCCGTCGAGCTCGATCCAGGCGACCACCGACCCAACCTAGTCGGCGATGATGACGCCCTGGTGCATCGACCGATCGCGGCGCGACTCGACGCTCAGAAGGCGCTCTCGCTCACGTTCATAAGCGAGTTGTCGGTCGCCTCAAGCACGGCACGCCGGGCCGCGAGTTCAGGCAGGACCGTCAGGTTGAAGAACCGGGCGGCGGCCGCCTTGCCCTCGTAGAACGCCCGATCGGCGGCCGATACACCGTTGGCGTCGAGTCTGGCCAAGGCGACTGCGGCCTGGCGCAGCAGCAGATACCCGACCATCAGGTCGCCGGCCGCGAGCAGCAGGCGCGTGGTGTTCTGTCCGACCAGGTAGACGTTCGTGACGTCTTCGGTCGCGCTGACCAGCTGGCTCGTCATCGCGGCCACCATCGCGGCGAAGTCAGCTAGGGCCGCGCTGAGGGCCTCGCGCTCCTCCTTCAGCCGAGCTTCGTCGGCGAGCGCGCCTAGGAAGTCGGTGATCTCGGTGGCAACGGCCCGCAGGGCCACCCCGCGGTTCTTCACGATCTTGCGGAAGAAGAAGTCCTGCCCCTGGATGGCGGTGGTGCCCTCGTACAGCGTGTCGATCTTCGCGTCGCGGATGTACTGCTCGAGCGGGTAGTCGGCCAGGTACCCCGATCCGCCGAAAGTCTGCAGCGCGTGCGCGAGCTGCTCATAGGAACGTTCCGATCCCGCGCCCTTCACCACGGGCAGCAACAGATCGTTGATCGACTCGTCGAGGCTGGCGTCCGTCCCCGAGTGGTGGGCGAGCACGATGCGGTCCTGGACTGAGGCTGTGTAGGCGATCAACGCCCGGAACCCCTCGGCGTAAGCCTTGTTAAGCATTAGGCTCCGGCGCACGTCCGGGTGATGAATGATCGTTACTCGGGGCGCCGTCTTGTCGCTCGACTGCGTCATATCCGCGGATTGCACCCGCGTCTTGGCGTAATCAAGGGCATTGAGGTACCCGGTGGAAAGCGTCGCGATGGCTTTCGTACCTACCATCATGCGGGCGTGTTCGATCACCTGGAACATTTGGGCGATGCCGTCGTGGACGTCGCCGACCAACCAGCCGACCGCCGGGCGGCCGTGGACCTCACCGAAGCGAAGCTCGCAGGTGGTCGAAACCTTCAGACCCATCTTGTGTTCGACGTTGGTGACGAAGACGCCGTTGCGTTCGCCGAGTTCGCCGCTGTCGAGCTCGACCTGGAACTTCGGGACGACGAACAGGGACAAGCCTTTGGTGCCCGCGCCCGCGCCCTCGGGCCGGGCCAGCACGAGATGCACGATGTTCTCGGTGAGGTCCTGATCGGCTGAAGTGATGAAGCGCTTGACGCCCTCGATGTGCCAACTGCCGTCGGGCTGCGGATACGCCTTGGTCCGCCCGGCTCCGACATCCGAGCCGGCGTCGGGTTCGGTGAGCACCATCGTCGAGCCCCACCCGCGCTCGACCATGAGCTTGGCCAGGCGCTGCTGGTCCTCGGTGCCGTTGCGGTAGAGAATGGCGGCGAAGGGTGCTCCGGCCATGTACATGTGCAATGCGGGATTCGCACCCAGCACCTGCTCGGCCACCGCCCAGACCAAGGTGCGAGGCGCCAGCTGGCCGCCGAGTTCCGGCAGCGTCTCCAACCGCCACCACTCGGCCGCGCGCAACGCCGTCCACGACTTCTTGAACGATGCCGGAAGGGTGACACTGTTCGTCGTTGGGTCGAAAACCGGCGGATTCCGGTCCGCGTCGGCGAACGATTCGGCCAGCGGGCCTTCAGCCAGCCGGGCCACCTCGTCGAGGATCCCGCGGGCGGTGGCCTCGTCGAGTTCGTCGTAGGGTGCCGTGCCGAGCAACCGATCGGTCCCGAATACCTCGAAGAGGTTGAACGCGATGTCGCGGACGTTGCTCTTGTAATGACCCATGGCCCGGACTCCGGTCGGCGGCGGATGCAGCGAAGTTACTGGCGAGTAATCCCACCTTATTACCGGCCAGTAACCTCTGCAAGCCGACGCCAAACGGGCGCCGACGATCAGGACAGCAGACGCAGGCGAATCGTCTCAGGAAGGGCGCGAAGTTGGTCGAGCATGTCCTCGGTGTAGGCCGAGCCGATATCGCTGACGACGTAGCCGATCTCCCCGCGGGTGCCGAGCAGCTGAGCCTCGACGTTCGCCTTGTGTTCGGCGAAGACGGCGTTGATCGTCGCCATGACGCCGGGGACGTTGCGGTGAATGATGATCAGCCGGTGCGTGTCGGGCTGCTGGCCCAACGCGATGCCTGGCAGGTTGACACTCATCGCCGTCGAGCCGTCGAGCACGAAGTCGCGGAACTTCGTCGCGACGAAACGTCCGATGTCCTCCTGGGCCTCTTCAGTGGAACCGCCGATGTGCGGCGTCAGGATCACGTTCGGCAGTCCACGCAGCTCCGACACGAACTCGTCCCCGCGGCCCTTCGGCTCCACCGGGAAGACGTCGACGGCGGCGCCCGCGATGTGACCCCGCTCGAGGTGAGAGCGCAGGGCGGTGTAGTCGACGACGAACCCGCGCGAGAGGTTGAGGAACAACGAGCCCGGTTTCATCGCCGCAAACTCGTCTTCGCCGAACAGATTCGTATTCGACTGCCGGCCGTCCACATGGAGGGTCACGATGTCGGCCTCAGCCAGCAGCTC
>JAFAWL010000191.1 GCA_019241805.1 Actinomycetota bacterium | reverse complement strand
AACAACTCGCCGGCATCGGCGTCCGCGCGATTTATCCGCTCACCGAACTCGAACCCGATCTCGGTCGCAGCATCACGGATGTCCGGCGGCTGCTCGGACAGCTTGGCGCACGTATCGCCAACGATTGGTTCGGCCGCCCCTGACTCGATGAGTTGGGTCACGTCGCCGTCGATCCCAAGCCCTACCCGGGTGACCATCCATTCGGCCTCGGCCGATGTTGTCGGGCACAACCAATGCGTTGGAGGGCCGATTGCCGCTGCCATCGGCGGCTCGAATTGGCCATCCGGTCGGTCGGGGCACCCGACGGCGAGGCCGCGGCCAAGGACAGCGGTAACGCTATCGGCCGGACGAGTGATGCTCGCCCCATCGAACAAAGCCTCTGACCATGGGAGCATCCATATGGTCGCGGCCAATGGCGTCCGTTCCCACATCCGAAGGCGGCAGATATGACGGCGTTGAGCACCAAGTTCGTGTACGACTTCGCCGAGGGCAACAAGGACCTCAAGGATCTGCTCGGTGGCAAGGGCGCCAACCTGGCCGAGATGACCAACATCGGCCTGCCGGTGCCGCCCGGATTTACGATCACGACCGAGGCTTGTCACGAGTTCCTGCGTACCGGTCGGTTGCCTGAGGGCTTGGACGACGAGATCTCCGCGCACCTGGCGGCGCTGGAGCAGTCGATGGGCAAGCAGCTCGGCCAGTCGGACAACCCGCTGCTGGTATCGGTCCGCTCAGGCGCCAAGTTCTCGATGCCGGGCATGATGGAGACCGTTCTCAACATCGGGCTGAACGATCAGTCGGTGCGAGGTCTGGCCGCGCAGGCCGACAACGAGCGGTTCGCGTTCGACTCCTATCGACGGCTCATCCAGATGTTCGGCAAGACGGTGCTCGGCATCGACGGCGACCACTTCGAGCACGCGCTCGACGCGGCCAAAGATGCCAAGGGCGCCAAGAACGACCTCGACCTCACGGCGGACGACCTTCGGCAGCTCGTCGACACGTTCAAGGACGTGGTGATCGCTCAGGCCGGGCGGGAATTCCCCCAGGATCCGCGCGAGCAGATGGATCTGGCCATCCGGGCCGTATTCGAGTCGTGGAACACGCCACGGGCGGTCGTCTACCGGCGTCAGGAACGGATCCCGGGTGATCTCGGCACCGCGGTTAACGTCTGCTCGATGGTGTTCGGCAACCTGGACATGTCCTCCGGCACCGGGGTCGCGTTCACCCGCGACCCGGCTTCGGGAGCACATGGCATCTACGGCGACTACCTGCAGAACGCGCAGGGCGAGGACGTCGTTGCCGGCATTCGCAACACGGTGCCGCTCGCCGATCTCGAACAGATCGATAAGAAGTCCTACGACGAGCTGCTGCGAATCATGCAGACGCTCGAGGAGCACTACCTAGACCTGTGCGACATCGAATTCACCATCGAGCGCGGCAAGTTGTGGATGCTGCAGACGCGCGTCGGCAAGCGCACCGCTGCGGCCGCGTTCCGGATTGCCGTGCAGCTTGTCGACCAAGGCCTGATCGATATGGACGAGGCGTTGCAGCGGGTGACCGGGGCGCAGCTGGCGCAACTGATGTTCCCCCGCTTCGACGACTCGGCCGCGAAGAACAAGATCGCCCAAGGCATGAATGCCTCGCCCGGCGCCGCCGTGGGCAAGGTCGTCTTCGACTCGTACACGGCCGTGAAGTGGTCCCGCTCGGGCGAGTCGGTGATCCTCGTGCGGCGCGAGACGAACCCCGACGACCTGAACGGAATGATCGCCGCCGCGGGCATCCTGACCAGCCGGGGCGGCAAGACCAGCCACGCCGCCGTCGTCGCCCGGGGTATGGGCAAGACGTGCGTGTGCGGGGCCGAGTCGCTGAATGTCGAGACGAAGAATCGCCGGTTCACCACCGGCGACGGGCTGGTCGTGCACGAGGGCGACGTCATCTCGATCGACGGCACGTCCGGCGAGGTCTTCGCCGGTGAGGTGCCGGTCGTCGACTCGCCGGTCGTGCGCTACTTCGAAGGGGAGCTCGACGCCGACAGCGACGAGTTGGTGGCCGCCGTCGATCGGCTGATGAAGCACGCGGACGGCACCCGGAGGATGGCCGTACGTACCAACGCCGACAACGCCCCCGACGCCGAACGGGCTCGTCGGTTCGGCGCGCAGGGAATCGGTTTGTGCCGCACCGAGCACATGTTTCTCGGTGAACGCCGCCAGTACATCGAGCAGCTGATTTTGGCCGACACCGACGAAGAGCGGGAGCGTGAGCTGAAGGCGCTGCTGCCGCTGCAGCGCGGCGACTTCGTCGAGATCCTGGAGTCGATGGACGGCCTGCCGGTGACGATCCGGCTGCTCGACCCGCCACTGCACGAGTTCCTGCCGGACATCACCGAACTCTCGGTACGCGTGGCGGTCGCCGAGGCTCGCGGTGAGGAGCAGGAGAACGACCTGCGCCTGTTGCAGGCGGTCCACCGCTTGCACGAACAGAACCCGATGCTGGGGCTGCGGGGGGTCCGGCTCGGCGTCGTGGTTCCGGGGCTGTTCGCCATGCAGGCGCGGGCAATCCTCGAGGCGGCCGCCGACCGCATCCGCGCCGGCGGAGTGCCGCGGGTGGAGATCATGGTTCCGTTGGTCGCGAACGTTCAGGAATTCGAGACCGTAAAGCAGGACATCATCCAGGTGGCCCGCGAGGTCCGGTCCGAGACCGGCGCCTACCTCGAGTTCCTGGTGGGCACGATGATCGAGCTACCGCGCGCCGCCCTGACCGCCGACCAGATTGCCGACCCCGCGGAGTTTTTCTCCTTCGGCACGAACGATCTGACCCAGATGACCTGGGGCTTCTCGCGCGACGACGTGGAGGCAGCATTCTTCTCGGCCTATCTGGAGAAGGGCATCTTCGGTGTCTCGCCGTTCGAGTCACTCGACACCGAGGGCGTCGGTGAGCTCGTCCGGATCGCGGCCGAACGTGGTCGGTCGCACCGGCCCGGCCTCAAGCTCGGCGTCTGTGGTGAACACGGCGGCGACCCGGATTCCGTGCACTTCTTCAATCGGGTCGGACTCGACTACGTGTCCTGCTCACCGTTCCGGGTGCCGATTGCTCGGCTGGAGGCTGGTCGCGCCGTCGCCGACGAGTAGCGGGTTAGGGTTGAGGGGTGTTCTTTCGCCGCGCTCGAACAGATGCGTTTCGCAGCGTGGGCAGCAGCGGCGGCGGCACCCTCATCCTGCCCAGCACGCCGGTAATTCAGCAGATCCTGGACGAGTACGGGCTCAAACACGCGATCGACGAGGACGGCGATCTCGCCGTGCGTTGGGAGAAGTGCAGCATTTTCTTCTTCTATTACGGTGAGAAGCGCGAGGTGCTGCAGGCGCGGCTGTACCTCAATCGCCGGTTCACGGTCGAGATGCGCCCCTCGGTCGCGTTGATGCTCGACGACTGGAATCGCACCAAGCTGTTTCCCAAGGCGTACACGGTGCTTCCGGACGACGGCATGGTCGGTATCTGCGCGGAGCAGTGTTTCGACTTTGAAACCGGCGTGACGCGCGACCAGTTGAAGCACACCATCGGGGTCTGGGTCGACACCCTGATCCGGTTCTCCGAGTGGGTCGACGAGCAGGTCTGATCGCAGGTGGCCGGCTATCCCGACGCGGCCCGCGAACGGCGCGTCCTCGAGCCGCCCAAGCGGGCCGGATCCGAAGCGAGAGAACGAGGCGAGTTCGCGCGCGACCGTGCCCGCGTCCTGCATTCCTACGCATTCCGCCGCTTGGCGGATAAGACGCAGGTGGTCGGGCCCGGCGAGGACGACTTCCCACGGACTCGGCTGACCCACTCGCTCGAGGTCGCCCAGATCGGCCGGGAGTTGGCCAGCGCTCTGGGCTGTGATGCCGATGTCGTCGACGCCGCCGGGCTGGCGCACGACCTCGGCCACCCGCCCTTCGGCCACAACGGCGAGCAGGCGCTGAACGAGATGGCCGGCGACATCGGCGGCTTCGAGGGCAACGCGCAAACGCTGCGCATCCTGACCCGCCTCGAACCGAAGGTGGCCTCGGCCGAGGGACAGGCCGCCGGTCTCAACCTCACGCGGGCGACGCTGGACGCCACCTGTAAGTACCCGTGGCCCGCGCGTGCCGGGGTAACGAAGTTCGGGGCGTATCCGGATGATCTCGACGCGTTCGGCTGGATCCGGGGTGAGGTCACCGACGGGCAACGTTGCCTGGAAGCCCAGGCGATGGATTGGGCCGACGACGTCGCCTACTCCGTGCACGATGTAGAAGACGGCGTGCACAGTGGACTGATCCGTCTCGGTGACGTGGACGAGCGGCAACGTGAGCAGTTGTGCGTCGTCGCCGCGGACCTCTACTCCTCGCGTCCGGCCGCCGAGCTGGCGCCGGTGCTGGATGCACTACTGGACCTGCCGGCGCTACGGGATCTGGCCGGCTACGATGCCTCCTACCTCGCCCAGGCGGCGGCCAAGCGCGCCACGAGCGAGCTGACCGGCCGATTCGTCACTGCGGCGATCTCCGCGACGCGAGCGCGCCACGGCGCGCAGCCGCTGGCCCGCTACGACGCCGACCTGATCATTCCCGCGACCACGGTGGCCGAATGTGCCCTACTCAAGGCGGTGGCCGCCCATTTCGTGATGCGTCGTCCGGGCGCGGACGAGTTGCTCGCGGGTCAGCGGCGACTGTTGAGCGAGCTGGTCGAGGCGGTGGCCGCGGACGCCCCGGCAACCCTCGATCGGCCGCTGGCCGACGCCTGGCAGCGCGCGAGTGACGACTCGGCGCGGCTGCGGGTGGTGATCGACCGAGTTGCCCAGTTGACCGACGGCGCCGCCCGGCGACTCCACACCCGGTTGTGCCCACCGTGAGGCCGCGGGACGGCACCGGTGCCGGGGCTGACCCGGTGCGCGGCGTCGGCCACGCCGCCTAGACTCGGCCCGTGCCAGGACGGATCCGCGACGAGGACATCGCGCTGGTCCGCGAGAAGTCACCGATCGCCGACGTCATCGGCGAGCACGTCCAGCTGCGCAACGCCGGTGGCGGCAACCTCAAGGGCATCTGCCCGTTCCATGACGAGAAGTCGCCGTCGCTTTCGGTGTCGCCCGCCCGCGGTCTGTTTCACTGCTTCGGCTGCGGCGCCGGCGGTGACGTGATCCGCTTCGTCGAGCGAATCGAGCATCTCGATTTCGCCGAATCGGTAGAGCGACTGGCCGATCGGGCCGGTGTGCAACTGCGCTACGTCGAGGGTGGCTCGGCGCCGGCCCGGCCGCAGGGCCAGCGGTCGCGACTGATCGAGGCGCATCGGGCCGCCCAGGAGTTCTACGCCGAACAGTTGCGCACGCCTGCCGCGGCGACCGCACGCGAATTCCTCACCGGCCGGGGCTTCGACGAGCAAGCGGCTCTCCGATTCGGGTGCGGGTACGCCCCCGACGGGTGGGATGCCCTGACCAAGCACCTGCTCGGGCGAAAGTTCACCCCGAGCGAGCTGACGACGGCCGGCCTGGCGCGTGAGACCCAGCGCGGATCGCTGGTCGATCGGTTCCACCGTCGCCTGCTCTGGCCGATTCGCGACCTCGGGGGTGACGTCGTCGGCTTCGGCGCCCGGCGCCTCTACGACGACGATCAGATCGAGGCGAAGTACCTGAACACTCCGGAGACGCCGATCTACAAGAAGAGTCAGTTGCTCTACGGCGTCGACCAGGCGAAGAAGGAGATCGCCCGGCAACATCGAGCCGTGGTCGTCGAGGGGTACACCGACGTCATGGCGTGCCACCTGGCCGGCGTGACCACCGCCATCGCGACCTGCGGCACGGCGTTCGGCACGGATCACGTGGGCATCATCCGCCGGCTGCTCATGGACGACGGAGTGACCCCGTCCGAGGTGATCTTCACGTTCGACGGTGACTCGGCCGGCAAGCGAGCCGCTGAGCGGGCGTTCGCCAACGACGACAAGTTCCTCGGGCAGACCTATGTGGCGGTCGAGCCCAGCGGGCTGGATCCCTGCGATTTGCGTCAGAAGGCGGGCGACGAAGCCGTCCGCGACCTGGTCGCCCGGCGTCGCCCGCTGCTCGACTTCGTCCTGGAATCAATGGCCGATCGGCTCGGGCTCGGGCCGACCCCGGGGCAGAACGATCAGTTGCAGATCGCACGCCAGGCGTCTTTTCTCAATGAGGCGATCCCGCTGCTCGCTCGCCTACGCGACCGGTCGGCGATGTTGCGTTACGCGCAGCGGGTGGCGTCCTACGCGGGGGATACCAATCCGGACGAGATCGGCCGCCGCACGATGGCCTTCCAGCGCGGCGACAAGCGGGCGGCTGAGGTCGCGCCGTCCCCGCGGGCGCCCGTTGACGAGCGGGTCGCCGCCGACGAACGTGAGGTGCTCAAGGTCGCGCTGCAACTGCCCGCGGTGGCGGGGCCCGCGTTCGACGCCCTGCCCTCGGACGCGTTCCTGGTTCCTGATCATCGACGGTTGCACGTGGCTATCGCGGCAGCAGGTGGGACGGCGTCCGCGGTCGCCGGGCCACAGTGGACCGAGGCGGTCGAGGCCCAGCTTCCGGACACCGCGCGGGTGATCGTTCCGGAGTTGGCCGTCGAGCCGCTGCGGTCGGGTCCACAGAGCGAGGAGCGCTACGCCGACGCGATGCTGGCCCGTCTTCAGGAGTTGGTCGCGTCGCGGCAGGTCGCGACGTTGAAGGCGCGGGTGCAGCGGATGAATCCGCTCGAGCAGCCTGAGGAACATGCGCGGCTGTTCGGCGAGTTGATCGCCCTCGAGAGTCACCGTCGCGTGTTGCGGGAACGCGCCATCGGCGGTGAGTGATGCGCTGGCGTGACCGGCCGCCGGCCGAGTCGACCCGGCCGCTCGCTCGGGACGATCGGGTCGCTTCCTGGGCGCCGGCTGCGGACGGTAGGGCCGTGTTGGCGACGCGCTTCGGATTGTGGTGGCCTTTCGCGAACGGGCCGCGGCGGATCGGCTGGGAGCGGATCGACAAGGCCGTCTGGCGCGACGGCGTCCTGACGGTGACCGAAGCCGACCTGATCGACGACCTGTTGCTGGTCGACCGGCCCCCGATTTCGATCGACCTGCCCACCCCGCGGGACCTGCCGCCGGCGATTCGCAAGCGGGTCGAGGGCAGCGTCGTCGAGTCGGTGTTGGTGGCGCTACCTGGTCAACAGGGCATCGTCCGGCTGGCCGGGCGCCGTGTGCCCGGACGGGACGGGGTCAGCTGGTGGGCCCGGCTGGAGCAGGGCACACCGGACACACCCGTGGTCCGGGCGGCCGTCGAGGAACTGCTCGCGCCCCGCCGGGCGCAGCGCCTGGATCCCTGACGAGAGCTGCCGAGCGCCCGTCGGTCAGGGGAGAAAGCCGTTGACGCCTGTTCCGGCCGGTGTTGAACCGGGCAGCTTGTTGGAGATCAAACCCTTGGCTTTGGCCGTGAGCCCGTCGACCTGGGCCTGCAGGACACCGGCGCTCGACTGCACGGTCTGACTGCCGGCGACCTTGCGGCCGAAGCTGACGATCTGTTCGTAGCGCTCACGACCGGCCCGCGCACCGAGCACGTAGCCGGCGGCAGCGCCGATCAAGAAGGACATCTTCATCTCGGCTCCTCGCTGCGGTGATCCAACCAGCCTAACCCGGACGGGCCGACCGGGCGCATGAGATACCATCGTCCGGTTGCGCCCGCGGGCGCACCGTACGGTCCCCCATAGCTCAATTGGCAGAGCATTCGACTGTTAATCGAAGGGTTTCTGGTTCGAGTCCAGATGGGGGAGCCACGTCCTCGACAAGCGCCGCTTGATTTTGCGACGCTCGTGCAACCTTGCCTGGGCGCTTCGCGTCTATAGGACGTGACCCCGCTGTCGGCCGCGCCCGAACCGTTGCCTGACGTCCGGTTGCACGACCGAAGCACGGCGGCCTTGGTGACCCTGCGACCCGGCCTCGTCCGCGGGGCTACACCGCAACCGGACCGACTGAGCTCCGGCGACATATCGGCCTACCTGCGAGCGGCGTCGTCAACAATGCGCACAGTGGGTTGGGCCGCCGGCGCACCTCGGGCTCTGGCGGATCATCTCGACTCAAGCTGCACGGCGTGGCGCCCAAGCATCCTGCGCCGAGGCGGTCCTCGCGTCACTCGACCTAAGGAATCCGTTCAGATCGGCGCGCAGGCGTCGACCCCGCCCCCTCTGTCCGGGTGGGCGCCGGGGTGGCCCGTGCAGATCCAAGGATCATTCGACTGCGGTGCAACCTGCCGGACACCCGCCGCGGGCCTCGTTCTCAACCTGGCGATCAGTCCGGCCACCCTTGCCATCGACGACTACAGCATCGCGGACGAGATGTCTGAGCTGAGTGCGTTCGCTGCGGCCTTGAACCTGCCGTGAGCGTGGATTATCAGGCCGCCGACAATGAATAGCCGATCTTGATTGCTTCGGTGGAAGATCACTTTGAGGCTATGAACAAGTGAGATATCCACAGGCCAATTAATGATCTTGCAAAAATCAGTAGCCTGTCTCGCGTGAGATACCGTCGGAGTGGATTTCGTATCGCGGCAGCCTTGATCATTATCTCGATTGTCAGTGCGTGTACTGCGAAGTCCCATATGAAAGGCAATCCGCCGTCGTCCCGAGGTCGCTCCTCGGCCGCGCCGACCCCGTCCTCTTCCACACCGAAGGGCCGCGCGCTGTGGACATCGAAAGGTTTCGTTCCGGAGTCGTCGGTCGAGATCATTGGGAATGTCGCCACCCTTTACGGCGTCCATGACGATCAGCTGTACATCTACGGAATCGACTTGGCCGATGGCTCCACCAAGTGGAGCTATCCCGCCTCAACGTCCGGAATGACCGAGCGTCAACGAATAGTCATTACCAAGATTGACGAGAAAGTTGTTTTCTACGACGGCACGTCACCGGCCCAACAGGATCAGGCGGCCATGATTGCGGTCGATCCGTCAACCGGTCGCAAGACAGCGGAGACCGAGCCTCGAAAATGGACTTCAGCTCCGGCGGAGTGCGACGCAATGCCAACGTCGGCGTGCGCCACCGCTACGGTGCAGACCGGAAGCGTGGGGTCGGTGCCGATCTTCAACGGTACCGCCGTGTTCAGCGTAGGGCTGAACGACGGCGCCGTCGCGCAGCGCAACGCTGAGACGGGCTTCCGCCAGTTGAGCACCGATTTGGTCGATCCGGACCTTCGTGACCCGGATTTCCTGGCCCGCCGGGTAGGCGGACGGACGGTCTGGCAGGTAAGGCTGGACTCGATCTTCGGACCGGGTGTGAGCTCGGACTACGGATGGGATTTCGCGTCATTCGACGACCAAGGCGTCGAAGTCGGCAGCATGCTGGCGCATGCCTACCGGACCGTTATCAACAACTCGATTACCTATGATCTGGCCCGGGGGTTCCTTACGTCGGGAATTCGACAGTCGAATGGTGGACTGGCCTGGCGGCAGGACGGCACCGCCATTCATTGCGAGGACGTGGTTGACACCGGAGGCGGTCCCGATTTGAGCCTATGGTGTCGTTACACGGGTAAGGTCACCTTCACCTACCCGGCCAGTGGCCTGGGTAGAGCCTCAATCACCCTGAGCCCTGATTTCAGCGTTGCCCTCGAACGCTACGATCCGGCGACGGGCGCGACTCGATGGAGCGTTCCGCTCGGCGCGAACCAAGAGCTGATGAAGTTCGGCGAGTCGATACCTGCCCTCGATGACGAGCACGTCGTAATTCCGACAGCCACCGGTGCAACCGTCGTGGACGTTCGTGACGGAACGATGCGTACCGCTCGGGACG
>JAFAWL010000041.1 GCA_019241805.1 Actinomycetota bacterium | reverse complement strand
CTTTGATGCGGTCGAAACTCAAAGCCTTCGGCCTCTTTTGGTACGACTTCGTTGTCGGCGACGATTGGCGCGTCGCCGCCTCGGTCGTCTCGGCGTTACTCATCACCTGTTTGGTATCGCTGAGTTCGGTGCCGTCGTGGTGGATCGTGCCCGCCGCGCTCGTCGTTCTGCTACCGGTCAGCCTCTGGCGAGCGACCAAACGCCGGTAGCCCGGCGCTAGCGGTCGTCTTGCTGCGGTCGAACGTCCTCGGCTTCCTCGCGGATTTCGGATTCGGACGTAGCCGACTTGCGTTCGTCGTCGGGGTTCCGCGACTCCAGCGACTCGGCGGCGTCTTCGATGGCATCTTTGGCGCGATCAGACGTGCTTATAGACACGCTCCTCGGTCAGAGCCGGAATGCTGCGTCGACGATCGACGCGTTTCCATTGCAGCAAGCACCTACCCTCGCGGCGAACTGCGCAAACCAGGGCCCGCCACGGCCGTGCCTCGGCGCACGGTGTGGCTCGATCGAAACGGGCTACTGCAACAACGCACGCACGCGCGCCCGACACTGGTCGCCGTCGCTATCGTCCGGCCAGAATGGCGGGATGGTTCGAAATCGCTCAGCGCCGCCGTCGGGCGTCATACCCGTGCTGACCTATCCGGACGTCGCGGCGGCGGTGTCCTGGTTATCCCGGGTATTCGGCTTCGTCGAGCACGTTCGGATCGGCGATCATCGCGCACAGATGGGATTCGGCGACGGAGCCGTCATCGTGGCCGATGCCACGAACGACCGTCGAGAGCCGCGACGGGACGACGGAGTCACCCACGCTGTGATGCTTCGGGTCGATGACGTCGCGGCGCACTATCGCAAGGTGCTGGCCGCTGGGGCCGAGGTGCTCGGCGAGCCGACCGACCACGTCTACGGCGAGAGGCAGTATTCCGCGATTGATTTGGCCGGCCACCGCTGGACATTCACCCAATCGATTACTGACGTTGCTCCCGAAGACTGGGGCGGTGCGACCGTCACACCCTGGTAGCGACGGATCGCTCACTGTCGCAGCTATCGGGCTGCGCTGCTCTGAGCAGCAAGGCGAGACGCCGGCGCCTTGTTACCGGCACCGTGAGGTCATGAGCGAGAACTCTACGGCTCCGGGCCGTGAGCTGGACGAGGCCATATACCGCCGTCTGTTCGACCGGCGCACGCTGTTACTCGGTGAGCCACTCGAGCACTGGAACAGCAACCGACTATGCGCAGGGCTGTTGCTACTCGCGGCCGAGAACCCCGACGCCGACATCCGCTTGCTCATCAATTCGCCCGGCGGGTCGGTACCAGGCATGCTGGCCATCCGCGACTGCATGCGCGCCATCCCGAACGACGTCGTCACCGTGAACCTCGGCATGGCCTACAGCGCCGGGCAGTTCCTGCTGAGCTCGGGCACCCACGGCAAGCGCTATACGCTCCCGCGCTCGAAGGTGCTGCTGCACCAGGGCTCGTCCGGAATCGGCGGCACCGCGCAGGACATCGCGATCCAGGCCGACGATCTTCGCCGAACCCGCGACACTGTCCTCGGGATCATCGCCGAGGACACCGGGCAGGACGTCGACACGATCGAGCGAGACTCCCGCCGCGACCGCTGGTTCAGCGCCGAGGAGGCCCGTGCGTATGGGTTCGTCGATCACATCGTCCATTCCGCCGAGGACGTCCTGCCCGGCCCGAACCGTCCCATCGGACTGGGAGCGCGGCGATGAGCAGTTACACCATCCCCTACGTAACCACGCGCACGAACCAAGGCGAGCGCACCGTCGACATCTACAGTCGCCTGCTCTCCGAGCGCGTCATCTATCTCGGCACCGCGATCGATGACGGCGTCGCCAATGCGATCATCGCCCAGCTCATCCACCTCGAATCGGAAAGCCCCGACCAGCCGCTCAATCTCTACATCAACTCACCGGGCGGTTCGATCCCGGCGACCCTCGCCATCTATGACGCGATGCAGTACATCCAGTGCGACGTCGAAACGACCTGCGTCGGCGAGGCGGCGGCGACGGCCGCGATGCTGCTGGCCGGAGGAGCACGGGGCAAGCGGCAGATCTTGCCGCACGGTCGGGTGGTTATCCACGCACCGGCTGCCGAGGGCCGTGGTGCGATACCGGACCTCATCCTCGAGGCCGACGAAGTGGAGCGGGTGCGCACGATGCTGGAAGAGATCCTGGCCGAGCACACCGGACGTACGTCCGCTCAGGTACGTGAGGACACCGA
The DNA here is from genome assembly GCA_019241805.1 of Actinomycetota bacterium. Taxonomy (GTDB): domain Bacteria; phylum Actinomycetota; class Actinomycetes; order Mycobacteriales; family Jatrophihabitantaceae; genus JAFAWL01. The sequence continues at coordinate 9,067 of JAFAWL010000041.1, read as the reverse complement.
GCGCGAGCTCATCCTGACTCCGATGGGCGCCCGGGAGTACGGCGTCGTCGACACGGTGCTGACGCGCCGACCGTCGCGCGAAAGCTAGGCAGTGCTAGTCAGGCGGCCAGGCAAACCGGACCACGCAGACTGTGGGGACTGCGTTCCAGCTGGGCACCGGCGCGGCGGGTCAACTGCAATACGGACAGGCCGAGTGCGCCCGACACCGCCGACAACATCTCCGAGGACGGGTCCTTGCACCCACGTTCGAGCTCGGAGAGATACTGCGCCGAGATTCCCGCCCGCTCGGCGACGTCGGCAATCCGTTCACCGCGCTCGCGTCGCTCGCTCCGCAGCTGCTGGCCCAACGCCTCGCGCCATAACGGCTCCGGCTCCCGGTGCGCAACCGATCGAGGGCGGAAAGGCACCACGTTGTCCATGCAGCGGACGTTAGCGCGGACGGAGTGAGCGGGCGATCGCAGTTCGCTCACGGCTGATCAGCGACGTAGTGCTCGATGGTGAGCCGCGTCCACAGGTGTGCCCGAACGGACCTTACGGTTGCGTGCGGACCACGATCAGAATCGTTCGCCACAGGGCCCGTCACGCCGTGAGGAGAACGTCGATGAAGGTACTGGTCGCACGCGTTGGCACCGGAATTGCGGTGGCCGTCACCGCAGTGGCGCTCGCCGCCTGCAGTTCCTCCGCCCATCCGGACGCGAAATCCTCGGCCGCCGCGGCCCGCGCCGCGCTTTCGTCGGTCGCGCCCCGGGCGTCCTCCGTTCAAGCCGCGGTTGCACAGACCTCCGGCGCACCGGCCAGCAGTTCGCCCGCGACACCGGTCCCGGACACCGGCTCGTTGTCCGGCTCTTGGGCCGGGACCTACACGGGCGGGTTCAGTGGAACGTTCGCGCTGACCTGGCAGCAGTCAGGTTCGCAGCTCACCGGCACCATCCGGATCTCGTCGGCCGGCAACGCGCCGACCGGCATCAACGGCACAGTCCAGGGCAACACGATCACCTTCGGCACCGTGGGCTCGCAGGCGATCCAGTACTCGGGTACCTACTCCGGCAGCTCGATGTCGGGTACCTGGAAGGCCGGACCGGTCGCCAGCGGTTCGTGGACCGCCAGCAAGTCCTGACCCGGCCCGATGAGGCCCACCGGCTAAGGGCATCCGTCGGTCAGGCGTCGCGTCGGCGCAGCACCCAGCCCCCGGCGACGAGGGCGATCACGACGTAGATGGCGACGACACCGATGCCGGTCCAGGGCGGTAACAGATCGGGCTCCGACGGCAGCGTCGTAATGATCTTCGTACCCGCGCTGAGCGGCAGGAACTTCGTCACATCGGTGGAGTACGGCGTCGGCAGGGCGTTCGCAAGCAGCGGAGCTACGAGGACGATGCCGAACAGCGTGGCGATCGCACCGGCGGTGCTGCGTACGACGAAACCGATACCCACGGCGAGCAGACCGATCAGGGTCAAATAGATGGCCGCGCCGACGATCGCCCGCAGCGCGCCCGGCGTACTCAGATCGGCCTGCGCGTGCGTGCTGGCCTGGGCGGCCTGGCCGAGGAAGAAGGCGACGAACGCCGCGAGCAGCGACGTGACGAACACGAACGTCGCGAAGACCAGCGATTTGGCGATGAGTACGGGTGTTCGCGTGGGCACGGCGCTCAACGAGGAGCGGATCATGCCGGTGCCGTATTCACCAGTGACCACCATGACACCGAGCACGCCGATAGCGAGCTGGGCCAGGAAGACCCCGCGCAGGCTCACTTGGGTCGCGTCCAGAATGACCTTGCCGCCGGGCCCGGTTTCCAGACGGTGCGCGTGCAGCGCACTGAACAACGTGCCGAGGCCGTCCATGATCAGAAGTGCAGCGACGAGGCTGAACCAGGTCGAGCGCAACGAGCGCAGTTTGATCCACTCCGAGCGGATCACTCCGACCTGGGTGACTCGGACGTCGGCCGCGTTCAACCCGGCCGGCGTGTATACCGCGGTCATCGACGCTCCCCTCCGGCGGTAGCCGCCAGGCCCGGTACGTCGCCGTGAAACTCCACGCTGTCGCGCGTGATCTCCATGAATGCCTCTTCCAGGGTGGCTGTCTGCGGCGTCAATTCGATCAGGGCAATGCCGGCGCGAGCGGCGACCTGACCGATCGCCTCGCTGTCGAGGCCGGTTACCTGCAGCGTGTCGTCGGCGGTCGAGCGGGCATTTTCGCCCAGCAACGTAAGCAGTTCGGTCGCGCGCCGGCTGCGCACGAATACCGTCGAGGACTTGGCCCCGCCGATCACCTCGTCCACCGGGCCTGCCGCGATCAACCGACCGCGGCCGACGACCACGATCTCCGTTGCCGTCAGCGCCATCTCACTCATCAGATGCGAGGACACGAACACTGTTCGCCCTTCGGCGGCCAGAGACTTGAGCAGTGTCCGGATCCAGAGGATGCCTTCCGGATCAAGCCCGTTCACCGGTTCGTCGAGCAGTAACACGCCCGGGTCACCGAGCAGTGCGGCCGCGATCCCGAGCCGCTGGCCCATGCCGAGCGAGAATCCACCCACCCGCTTACCGGCAACCGCCTCGAGGCCGGCCAACCCGATCACCTCGTCGACTCGCGAGCGCGGAATGCCGTGGGTGGCCGCCAACGCGAGCAGGTGGTTACGGGCCGAGCGACCGGTGTGCACCGCCCGTGCTTCGAGCAGGGTGCCGATCTCGCGCAGCGGCGCCGGATGTGCCGCGTAGGGCTTTCCATTGATCAGTGCGGTGCCGGCACTGGGCCGGTCGAGGCCGATCAGTAGCCGCATCGTCGTCGACTTGCCCGACCCGTTCGGGCCGAGGAAACCGGTGACGACGCCCGGCCGCACCGTGAAGTCGAGCGAATCCACCGCCAGCTTGGCGCCGTAGTGTTTGGTCAAACCGATCGCCTCGATCACCGTGGCATCACCCTTCGTCCTCGTCTACGGCTTACTCTGATCGCGCCGCGACGGCGGCACATCCGTGACGACCCCGAGCCGACCCTGAGCGTCGGTCGGCATCGCAGGACTCGCGCCGCGAGTGAACCTATCCGGCGCTGTGGCCGGCGTGAGGTCATGCTCTGTGAATGCTCTGGCGTGGGCCGCCGAAACGCATGAGCTCTGCGCCGGGCGTCAGCTGATGTTGCGCCGTGTTGGCCGCTCGGGCGGTCGCGCGAGTTGCACGACCCGGACGGTTGCCACTCCCAGCAAGATCGGTGTCACCGCGTCGGCCAGGGTGAATCGATGGCCGGCCGCGGTCACCCACAACGTCGGACCCTCCAGCGGTTCGTTGACGAACATCCAGACCACGGTGGCGGCGACCAAGGCGACAGGTGCTGCGATCAGCCGGCTACGTATGGACGTAGCGACGCTGCCGACAAGCACCAACAGCGTCACAGAGGCGAGAGTCAGCATGCCGATCCGGAAGTTGAACCGATGGTCCCTTGACTATAGGGCGATCCTGATCAGATGCGGCAGCTTCACAGCCCGCGCAGAGGGCAACAGCGTCAGCATGAGGGATCCCGTCGGCGAGCTACCGTCGGTTGACAGGCGAGAGCCTGGTCAGTGATACTTAGGCATGTGCCTAAGTATCACGACGAACTCGACGCCGTGCTCCGCGCTCTCGGGGATGCGACGCGCCGGGCAATCGTCGAGCGGCTGGTGAAGTCACCGGCCGTCGTCTCGGAACTCGCGGCACCGTTCTCGATGGCCCTGCCGTCGCTCATGCAGCACCTCACCGTCCTCGAGCGGGCGGGCTTGATCACGTCGCACAAGCTCGGCCGGGTCCGAACCGTCAGCCTGCGCCCGGGCGCCCTCGATGTCTTGCATTTGTGGCTCAGTGAGCAACGAACACCCGCAGAACGCCAGGCCGACCGGCTCGGCATCCACCTCACCCGCACCTCGTTTAAGGAAGCCTGATATGACCCGCGTGCGCATCGATCTGAACATATCGCTGGACGGTTACGCCTCCGGCGCCCACACACCCGAGCATCCGATGGGTGAGGACTGGGATCGCCTCACCGGCGCCTACGTCACGACGCGCACCTTTCGTCAGCGGGTCCTCGGCGACACCACGGGCGGCGGCACGACCGGCGTGGACGACTCCTACGCTGCCGCGTACTTCGAGGGTATCGGCGCCGAAATCATGGGCGCGGCCATGTTCGGCTTCCACTCGTTCCCGGATGACCCCGATTGGAAAGGCTGGTGGGGCGACCAGCCACCTTTCGGTTGTCCGGTCTACGTCCTGAGCCACAGCGCGCCCCGAGCGCCGATCGCGTTCGACAACGGCACCACCTTTCACTTCCGGAGCGAGCCCATCGAGTCCGTGCTGGACGAGGCCACCGCGGCAGCGGGCGGACGCGACGTCCGGGTCGGCGGCGGCGTCGGCACCGCACGCGCGTTCCTCCGGGCCGGGCTCGTCGACCAGTTGCACGTCGCGATCGCGCCCATCCTGCTCGCCCGCGGCGTTCGACTCTGGGAGGACCTGCGCGGCCTCGACCTGACTCACAAGGTGACGACGGACGTGGCCGAGAGCGGCACCATTCATGTCACCTTCGCGCGATAGGACCTAACGATGACGACAGAACGCCGACTTGCCCGAGCCGAGTTCACGCTGACCCGCGACTATCCGGTTTCGGTCGAACGCGTGTGGAACGCATTCGCCAATGAGCAGGAGAAGCTCGCGTGGTGGGGCGCCGGCGATGCCATCGAACCGGGGGAGTGGATCTTCGACTTCCGCATCGGCGGACGTGACGTGGCCGAGGGAAAATTCCACGACGGCCCGGTGACCCGGTACGAGGCGACCTATACCGACATCGTGGAGCACGTGCGCTTCGTCACGACGTACGACATGTGGCTCGACGGGGTACACATGTCCACGTCGCTGGCCTCGTTCGAATTCGACGTGACCGACGAGGGCACCCGGTTCACGCACACCGAGCAGGGCATCTTCTTCGACCAGTTCGAAGCCGATGCCCGCAGCCGCGAAGCCGGCAGCCGCGGCCTGCTCGAGGCGTTGACCAAGTACCTCAGCTGAGCGTCGGCACCGGTCAGGCCGGCACGAAGTAGCCGAACAGGTCGGCCACGACGTTCACCGTTCCCGCCGTCGGCGAGTCGTAGATCGACAACGACTGGTTGCCGAGTCCGCTGGGAGTCGCGTTGGCCACGATTCGATTCGGAGACACGTTGATGCTCGACGTGTTCGGCAGCGGCTGACCGTACGGCGAAACGGTCAGATATCCCTCGCCGGTCGGTTGGATCGCGACAACGTTCGTCAGCACAGCGGTGGCGTCGAAGGGGACTCCGTCGAATCCCTCGGCGTACACGCGCTGGTGCGTGTTCGGTTGTACCGCGCCGAGCAGGCCGCCGTTTCCGGTTCGGGTGTCGTCGATGCGCACCGGCGCCGGTAGCGACACGTAACCCGACTGCCCACTCGGTGAGAAGGTGCCGATCAGGTCGACGATCACATCAGATGCGGCGCCGACCGACGTGATACTGAACGAACCGCCCTGCAAACTCACCACGGCCAAGTTGGCGCGTGGCACGCCGGTGACGTAGTTGACCGTCGAGCTGGTGTTGGATCCGTCCGGTGTCACGCAGAGAGCACCCGGCCCGGCGGCGTCCGCCGAGGTGACGTTGACCAGGATCGCGGTCGTGCCGGACGGCAATCCGGCCAGTGTGTAGGTGTCCACGTGCGAGCCGGGAGCCCCCGTATGGCCCCCGGTGCCGTCACGCGTATCGACGATCCGAGTCGACGATGCGGCCGGTGTGTATTTCGTACCGCTGGTCGTGGGGTCGAAATAGCCGAGCACATCGACCAAAGCATCGGTGCGGGTTGCCCCGGCCAGGACGTTGATCGTCTCGTTCGGACCGAGCGTGACGATCGCGAACACCGGCGCGGTGGAGTCGGTCGCGCCGTCGAGGTTCAGGTTCGACGTACCCGGCCAAGTAGTACCGCCCGGATAGGCCGACAAATAGCCCGGGCCGGCGGCGTCGACGCCGGTGAGGTTGATCGCCACCGCGGTCGCCGTAGACGGAACTCCGGCCGCCGTCACTGACACCGAAATCGAGTTGTTCGCGCTGATCGACCCGCTGCCGCCGTAAGCCGGTCGGGTATCGAGCACCCGAACCGGTGGGTTGAGCGCCGCGTAGCCGACGCCGGCCGGCGGGGTGACGCCGGCGTGCGCGCCCAGAGTGAGCACACCGTGGCCGGTCTGATCGTTGGGCGGGTTCGCGGGGCTCCCGTTGTTCGCGCGCTGCTCGAGGAAGTACTCCAACTGTGCGGCGTCCATTGACGGATTGGCCGCCGCGACCAGCGCCGCCGCACCGGCGACGTGTGGAGCGGCCGCGGACGTGCCGCAGAACTCCGTGTAGAGGTTTCCGGCGGTGGCGTCGTAGGCAGCGATGTCGGGCTTCACGCGGCCGTCGATCGTCGGGCCTTGTGAGCTGAACAGCTCGCGGGGCGTTGTGCCGTTCGTCGCGTCACCGCCGCAGGCGTTGGTGCCACTCCCGTCCACCGCGCCGACCGCTAGGGCATAGGGCGAGGTCGCGGGTTCGGTGATGCTTCCGGCCGCGGCCTGAGCCGGGTGTGCTTGGGCCAGGAACGAGTACGGCGCTACATCCCCCCAGTAGCTAAGGTCATAGTGCTCGCCCGAGGCGCCGCTGACGAAGACCAGCAACACGTCCCACTCCTGCTCGAAGTGCGTCGAGTTCACGATCGGAATGTCGATGTAGGGCGTGGAGCCCGATTGCAACGCGATGGGCGTCGGGGTACTCGGATCCGTCGATTCCGGATTGATCGGCGTCTCGTTGGTGCACGCGTCGTCTACGCACTGGTAGCCGAATGCGAACAGCCGGATCGTCGACTGGTTGGTCGGCCATTGATCCCACTGGGCGACCAGATCGGCCGATCCGGGCGCCCCGCCGGTGTCGTCGGTCCCGTAGACGAAGACCCCGTCGGACTCCTCGTTCGGTCCGTTCAAGTCGATGACGCTGTCGGCATTCGCGTCGACCATGGAGCCCGACCAGTGATCGAGCGCGTTGTTGCCGGCCGACTGAATCCACAGCACGCCGTTCTGGCGGGCCTGTTCGACCGCCTGCCCGATCTGTCCGGTGCCGTCGCCGCGTCCGGCGGCCGGGAAACCGAGTGAGCTGTTGACGATCGTCACGCCACTCGATTGCAGTTGCTGGGCCGCCTGGGCGAAGCCGGTCTCGTCATCGACGCAGTACAGGAATAGCGATGCGCCGGGGGCCATCTGATGGACGATCTCGGCGACCGCCGTGCCGTGATTGGTGTTGTTCACGTTGGCGCAGTTGTTGCCGATCACCGTGAGGCCGGCTGGCAGGTTGCCCGCCGCGACCTCGGTGCTCAAAGAGGCGAAGCCGCCGTCCACGATGCCGACCTTCACTCCGGTGCCGTCATCACCGGCGGCCTGCCACGTGGCCGCGCCCGCGAGGGTCACGCCCTGCGACGTGCTTTCCGTGAAACCCTTGACCGGCGGTGTGATCGCGGTGACGGAGTCCGATCCGGCCAGCGCGTCTAATTTCGCCGTCGGGACCGTAGCCGTAACCGCGTCGACCGTCGCCGCGACGACCGAGCCGCCGACGCCTCGGACCGCATCGGCGACAGTGCCGGACGCTCCGTGGACGACGACCTCGATGGACGCTGACGAGCCGCCGACTGCCGGGATCACCGTCGAGGCGATCTTGGGGGAGTGGGCGGTCGCCGGACGAACGGTCGGAGTCGCCGTACGCACGGACCGCGTAGCGGCGCTGAAGTGGCGAGCCGAGGCGGCCCCCCAATTCGGGTGGGCCGAGGCCGGATGAGCTACCGGACCACTCGCCGGATGACCGCTCGGGCCAACGCCGTGCGATGCCGTGGCTCCGGTCGCCGCCACACCGCCCACCGTGACGAGGCCGGCGACAACGGCGGCAGCAGCGAAAGGGGCGAGGCGGGCGAAGATGGCCAACAGGTAACTCCGTCGCGAGGCGATGTCGCTCGGACGCGAGCGGCGTTTTATAGGCTAATGCACCGTGTCAAATCTTTGTCTGAGATCATCAGGCGCAGTCGGACTGTAACGCGTGCTCGTTAACAGTGGTCTGTCCGGGTCGAACTTTCCCGGAAAAACAACCTGCCGTTCACCTCGCCGATCGCGTGGGCGTCTCGATCGGCGCAGCCACCTCGATCGGCGCAGCCACCTCGATCGGCGCAGCACTTGGATCAGCGCAGCACTTGGATCAGCGCAGCGCTTCGGCCAGCGCGCGCTCGGTGAAGACGCCGACCATCTTTCGTTTGTAGTCGGCGCTGCCTCGCTGATCGCCACTGGGATCGCTGGCTCGCATCGCCGCATCGCCGGCCGCTCGCCAGAGCTCACGATCGGGCGTCTGGCCCACGAGCAATGTCGAGGCTTCGTCGACGAACACGATTGTTGATCCGGCGCCACCGAGGGCGATGCGCGCGCTCTCGATCCGGCCGGCCGAGTCGAGGCCGACCGCCGCTGCCACGGCGACCGTGGCGTAGTCCTCGGCACTGGCCGGGTTGAATCGCGCGTACGCGGTGCGACGGTCACCGGGGGCAAGGCGGATTTCGGTGACCAGTTCGTCTTCACGGCAAGCCGTTTCCATGAAACCCACGAAGAAGTCCGAGATCGCAACCTCCCGGGTGCCCTCGGCCGAGACGAGCGTGACGGTTCCGTCGAGTGCGAGCACCGCCGGCGGCAGATCCTGGTGCGGGTCGCCGTGCACGATCGCGCCACCGGCGGTCGCGAGCGAGCGCACGCGAGGGTTGCCGACGACGGCTGCTGCGTGCGCCAGGACCGGCGCGCTCAACGGCGAGTTGGCGATCTCGCGCAGCGTGGTCGTCCCGCCGATGCTCACCGTGCCGTCCGCATTCTGGGTGATCCCGGACAGCCCCAGCCGCCCGAGATCGACCAGCGTCTCGACGTCGAGCAAGCCCGCCTTGAGCATCATGCCGACCGACGTCCCGCCGCCGACGGCAATCGCCGTCTCGTCGACCAGCAATTCGACGGCTTCCTCGATCGTCTCCGGGAGCGCAATACGCAGGTCGCTCATCGGGCCTCA
>JAFAWL010000416.1 GCA_019241805.1 Actinomycetota bacterium | reverse complement strand
GCTGGCTCATGACGGCGCGACCGTCGGCGTCGGCATGGGCCAGGTCAACCGCGTCGACTCCGCCCGGCTGGCCGTAGCGCGGGCGGGCGGACGGGCGGCTGGATCGGTCGCGGCCTCGGACGCGTTCTTCCCGTTCGCCGACGGTCTGGAGGTGCTGCTCGAGGCGGGCGTGCGTGCCGTCGTGCAACCGGGCGGATCGATCCGGGACGACGAGAGCATCACCGCGGCCGAGAAAGCCGGCGTGACGATGTACTTCACCGGCGCCCGGCACTTCGCGCACTGACGTCAGCCAGTTTCGACGCGCGCCGGCGGCGCTTCTCGGTTATCGTGGCCCGGCTCCATCCGCCTAGTGCAACGGGGTTTCCGCGTGTCCTACAACCCGCCGCCGTCGGGGTACCAGCCCCCGTCCGGTTACCGGCCACCAGCCGGTTATCAGGGCGTTCCCGCGTACCAGCCGCCGCCGATGCCGTACGCGCCAGAACCGTCACCACAGGTTCCGGCCTGGGCGTGGCTGTTCGTTCTGGCCGCGATCCTCGGCGTGATCGGCGCGATCATGCCGTGGTTCCAGCCGACGATCGGCGGTCGGACGATTCCCGGCGCGACGGTCGTTCACTCCTGGAACGACGGGCGCATCGGGCTGCTCGGTCCGATCTTGATGCTCGCCGGTGGGATCAGGTGGTTCGCCGGTCTGATCGGACGCGGGCAGGTCGCCGTCGCACGCCGCGGGCGCTACGTTGCCAATCCGTTGAAGTCGGCCTCCGTCTATGCCCTGATCGTCGGCGCGGTGACCCTGGCGCTGCTGGCCGTCGCGTACGGGTTGGTTCCGGAAAACTACAAGGACTGGGATCAGGCCAAGCAGTTCGCCCACCAGGCCGGGTTGAGCCTCGGTCGCGGCCCGGCGCTCGGCTTCTGGCTGGTGCTGGCGGCAGGCGGCATCTTCCTCGCGCTGGGCGCGTACGGCTGGATCGCCTTCCGCAAGCAGGCCGAGACGGCCGCACCGTTCGCTGCCACCGGGTATGGCGCTCCGAGCTACCCAAGCCGTGGGTACGTCGGTCCGGGCTACCCAGCGACCGGGTATGGCGCTCCGGGCTACCCAGCTTCGGGCGCTCCGGCGTCCGGATTCATCCCGCCCGCTTACTCCCCGCCGGGAGTCACCCAGCCGGCCGCCTCGACGATGATGCCGGTGTGGTCGCCGCCGTCGGCCTCGCAGCCCGCGACCGGCACGAGCGCTCGGGTTCCAGACCAGCCCGGACCGAGCGGCCCACAGTAAAGATCGCCCTGGCAGGATGGCTGGACGTGACCGCCACCATCCTTGACGGACGAGCCACCCTCGCGACGATCAAGCACGAACTCACGCAGCGGATCGCCGCCCTTCGTCACCACAGCATCGTGCCGGGTCTGGGCACCGTGCTCGTCGGCGACGACCCGGGGAGCACCTGGTACGTCGCCGCCAAACACCGCGACTGTGCCGAGGTCGGAATCAGCAGCATCCGCCGAGAACTGCCGGCCACGGCAAGCCAAACCGAGGTCGAGGCGGTCGTCGACGAGTTGAATGCCGACCCCGACTGCACCGCCTACCTCGTGCAGTTGCCGCTACCCAAGGGGCTCGACGAGTACTCCGTACTGGAACGGGTGGACCCGAGTAAGGACGTGGACGGTCTGCACCCGACCAACCTCGGTCGGCTGGTCCTCAACGAGCCGGCGCCGATTGCGTGCACCCCGCACGGCATCGTCGAACTGCTGCGGCGATACGACGTCCCGATCGCCGGTGCCGAGGTCGTCGTTGTCGGTCGGGGCATCACGGTCGGGCGGCCGCTCGGCCTGCTGCTGACCCGTCGCAGCGAGAACGCCACCGTGACCCTGTGTCACACCGGCACCCGCGACCTGGCGGCCCACGTGCGGCGAGCCGACATCGTCGTCGCCGCGGCCGGTGTACCGAACCTGATCACGGCCGAGATGGTGCGCCCGGGCGCGGCCGTGCTCGACGTGGGCGTGAGCCGGGTAGACGGCAAGATCGCCGGCGACGTGGCGGCCGACGTGACCGCGGTCGCCGGTTTCGTCGCGCCCAATCCGGGCGGTGTGGGGCCTATGACCCGGGCCATGCTGCTCACCAACGTCGTCCAGGCCGCCGAACGTCTCATGCCCGCGGCGAGCGCAGACCGACCGGTCTGATCGCGACTACCCCACTGATCGCCACGACCGAGCTGAACTCGACGACGATGCGGCTAGCCCGGACGGCGCGCATGCTGCGTGGCGAACTCATGTTGGTGGTCGTGCTCGCCGTCGTCGCGGTCGGGTTCGTCATTCTGTTGGTCGAGGGCTCGCACTGGTTGCGGGGCGTCGTCGTCATGGGTTCGGCCTTCGTGCTGGCCGGCGTGTTACGGCTGGTGCTTTCGGAGCGGCGCGCCGGAAGCCTGGCCGTTCGGGGGCGCCTGTTCGACGTGATCTGTTACTTCGTTCTCGGCGTACTGATCATCACCTTCGCGGTGCTCGCGCCGGCCCACTACAGCGCGCGCGTCTGATCCGGATTCTGGACGGGCACGGCCGAATCAGATCTGGCCGAGCACGGCCGAGCGCAGCGTGTCCAAGCCGACCGAGCCGATGTCGAGCGCCTGCCGATGGAACGTCTTGAGGTCGAAGTCGTCGCCGGCCGCGGCGCGAGCGTCGTCACGCAGCTGCATCCACAACCGTTCGCCGATCTTGTACGAGGGCGCCTGACCCGGCCAGCCGAGGTAGCGATCGAGCTCGAAGCGAAGAAACCCTTCGGCCATCGCGCTGTGAGCGGTGAGGAACTGCCAGGCCTTGTCGTAGTTCCACGCACCACCCCCGACCTCGGACGGCGCCTCGAATCGGCAGT
>JAFAWL010000300.1 GCA_019241805.1 Actinomycetota bacterium | reverse complement strand
GTGAGCCCGATCCGCCCGTTGACGGTCAGAGTGATCGGCACGATGGACGCCGAGAGGCTGGTCATAGGGCGCAACCTACCCGTTCGGCCCGGGCTGCGGTCGGCCGGTACGACGCGCGTCTCAGTCCAGTGGCGCCGGTAGCTGCTTGGCCTCGGCCCGGTCGAGAACGTGCCGACGGAACAACGCGGCTGCCGGCAACAGCCGCCGTTCTGTCGACCAGGCAATACCGATCTCACGGGACGCGCCGGGGTCCTCGATTCGCAAGTAGTGCAGGGTGGCGGGCCCGGTCCCGGATCGCGGCGCCGGCATGATCGCGATTCCGAGCCCGGCCGCGACGAAGCCGGTGATTGTCGGCAGATCCTGGCTCTCGAAGGCGATCCGTACCTGGATTCCGGCCCGTTGGCAGAGCTCGTCCCCGAGTTGTCGCAGCAGGTATGTCGGGCGCAACGTCACGAGCGCTTCGCCGTCGATTTCGGAAAGTGAGACGGATCGACGGTCGGCGAGACGATGCGAGCTCGACACGGCCAGGCGCACCGGTTCGGTGAGCAGTCGGTGCCACTGCACGTTCGGCTCGCTCGGATGCACGGTCGAGATTTCCAGGTCGGCCTCGCCTCCGAGCACGGGCTGACTCAACTCGTCGCGCAGTTGGCTCAACTCGAAGCTCACCTGCGGATGCTGAGCGCGGAAGCTGCTGATCAGGTCCGGAACCAGCCACGTGCCTAGCGACAGCTGGAAAGCGACATTGACGGTGCCTCGCTCAGGGTCGATCACCTGGCCGATCGCGGCCAGGCCGTCGTCGAGCTCGTGCAGAAGCGCATCGACGTGACGCTTGAACGCAGCTCCGGCCCGAGTCATGCGCAACACGCGGCCCGACCGTCGAAGCAACGGCGTGCCGGCCTCCTGGTCGAGGCGGGCCAGCGCTCGAGAAACGCCGGACTGGGTCACGCCCTCCAAGTCGCTGACTTCGGTGACGGTCACGCCATCGGCCACTTGTTGAAACCACCGCAACGTGTCCGTTTCCATGTCGTCATCCTTTCGTAAACTCATGCAGTTGAAGCATGAAAAGTATGCAACATAGTCATTGGACGCATCGATCAAATCTCCGGACACTTGAGATCGACACCAGATGCGCACCACAAGCGGCGCACTGTGTCAGCCGAAAGGAGCCTCAGATGGATAACCGTCACACCCTGACCCCGCTGTTCTCGGCGGCCCGCGACGAGATCCGGGACCGGCGCAAGCAGCGGGCGACCCGTCGCGCGCTCGAGCGCCAGGTGCGCGAGCTCGCCACGTCTTCCGACCTACGGGAACTGGAAGCGATCCTGCGCCGCCACGACGAGACCGCCACCGGACCGGTTCGCGACCTGCTGTACCGCTACGTGGCCTAAGCCCGCACCGCGCTAGGCCCGCAGCGGTAGCGGTCAAGCCCGCCCAGCCGGAGACAATCGTCGGCTGGGCACCGGCGATCCCACCCCCGGTTATGGACGCGCCGACCGCGAGCGCGGGCATAGGCCGCTGCGGATCCGGGTACACCTCCGGCAGACACGCTGATGCTTGGAGGAACAAATGATCGTCATCGGCCTGCTCCTGGTCGCGGCGGCGGTGGCCGCCACCGTTGTGCTCATCGCACAGAACACCTCGCCCGAGGTGACGTTCAAGGCCCTCGGCGATACCTACACCGTGCACTTGTACTGGGTGTTGGTGGCCGGAATGGTGCTGCTCGCGGTCGCTGCGATCGGGTTGAGCGCAATGCGGGCCGGCACGGCCAGCAGCTGGCGTTCCCGTCGCGAACGCCGCCAGCTCGCCGCTGAGAACGCTCGGCTGAGCAAGCACTTGCGCGACGCCATCCCGCCGATGGCCACCACCGGTGCTCGCGACGAGCGAGCCGCCTACGAGGCCGGCCGTCACGACGAAACGCGCTACGACCAGCCCACCTACTCGGCGGCCCCGATGGCTGACAGTCGGACGGCCGACAGCCGGATGGACGACGGCCGCATGCCGGAAGGCGGGATGAGCGAGGACCCGGCGATGGCGGGCTCACGCAGCTCGATGAGCGACGCTCCGAAGCGCTCGATGTTCCACCGGCACCGCACGGTCTAGTTCTCCCGAGCAACACCGGCGCTGGTTGTGGCCGGATCCGAAGAATCGGGTCCGGCCACACGCCTGTCCCGATGAGGGTTTGTCCGGCTCAGAGGCCGACCGGGTGCCACACGGTTTTTGTCTCTACGAACGCCGTCAGTCGCCTCAGGCCGGGCTCCGCCTCCCAGCTTTCGTCCGGGTCGAGAAAGACTCGTTTGACGTTGTCGGCGGCGGCTTGTTGCAGATCAGCCCGCAGACCCCGCGCGGCGCCCGAGATGTCGATCGCGTTCACGTCCTTGTGGGACGCCAACCACGGTGCCAGTTCAGCCGTTATGCCGGTGAGGATGTTCAGCACGCCGTCGGGCAGGTCCGAGGTGGCGAGCACTTCGCTCAACGACACCGCCGGCAGCGGTCGGTCCTGCGACGTCACGACAACGGTGGCGTTGCCGGTGACGATCACCGGGGCGAACACCGATACCAGACCGAGCAGGCTCGACGACTGGGGCGCCAGAACCCCGACGACTCCGGTCGGCTCAGGGATACTGAAGTTGAAATACGGGCCGGCAACGGGATTGGTGCCCCCTACTACCTGGGCGAACTTGTCGGCCCAGCCGGCGTACCAGACCAGGCGATCGATCGCGGCGTCCACCTGCGCAAGTGCGGCGGACGTGTGTACGCCCTCGGCCGCCGCGACTTCAGCCGCGAACTGATCGCGGCGGCCGTCCAGCATCTCGGCGATCCGGTAGACAACCTGGCCACGGTTGTACGCGGTCGCCCCCGACCATCCGGGAACGGCCTTGCGGGCCGCCGAGACACCGTCTCGCAGATCCTTGCGCGAGGCCCGGGCGGCGTGCGCGAGCAAATCTCCGTCAGGGGTGCTGACCGGGTACGAGCGACCCGACTCCGAGCGCGGGAACGCCCCGCCGATGTAGAGCTTGTACGTCTTGCGGATAGCTAGGCGCTCAGCCAAGGTAGGCCTCCAATCCGTGCCGGCCACCCTCGCGGCCGAAGCCCGATTCCTTGTAGCCGCCGAACGGCGAGGCCGGGTCGAAGCGGTTGAACGTGTTGGCCCACACGACGCCCGCCCGTAGTTGGTTCGCCATCCACAGGATGCGCGAGCCTTTCTCGGTCCAGATGCCCGCCGACAGTCCGTACGGCGTGTTGTTGGCCTTCTCGACCGCTTCGCCCGGTGTGCGGAAGGTCAACACCGACAGCACCGGACCGAAGATCTCCTCGCGGGCGATGCGGCTGGCCTGCGAAACCCCGGTGAACACGGTCGGCGGGAACCAGAATCCGCGCGCGGGCAGCTCGCACGGCGGCGACCAGCGTTCGGCGCCTTCGGCCGTGCCGGTGTCGGCCATCTCGTGGATGCGGGCCAGTTGCGCGGCCGAGTTGATCGCGCCGATGTCGGTGTTCTTGTCCAGCGGATCGCCGAGTCGGAGCGTCGTCAGCCGCCGTTCCAGTGCGGCGACCACTTCATCGGCGATGGATTCCTGCACCAGCAAGCGCGAGCCGGCGCAACAGACGTGCCCCTGGTTGAAGAAGATTCCGTTGACGATGCCCTCGACCGCCTGGTCGAGCGGTGCGTCCTCGAAGACGATGTTGGCCGCCTTACCGCCCAGTTCCAGTGACAGGCGTTTGCCCGTGCCCGCCGCCGAGCGCTGGATCAGCTTGCCGACCTCGGTCGAGCCGGTGAAGGCGATCTTGTCGATGCCGTTGTGTTCGACCAGGGCCTGACCGATCGCCGGTCCGCCGGCCACGATGTTCACGACACCGGCGGGCACATCCGCCTCCGCGATGATCTCGGCCAGGGTCAGCGCGGTGAGGGGCGTGGTCTCGGCCGGCTTGAGTACGACCGTATTGCCCGCCGCGAGCGCCGGCGCGATCTTCCACGCCGCCATGAGCAGCGGAAAATTCCACGGAATCACCTGCCCGGCAACGCCGATCGATCGCGGATTCGGTCCGAACCCGGCGTAGCCGAGCTTGTCGGCCCAGCCGGCGTAATAGAAGAAGTGCGCCGCCGCGGTCGGCACGTCGACGTCACGCGACTCCTTGATCGGCTTGCCGTTGTCGAGGGATTCGAGCACGGCGAGCTCCCGCGCTCGTTCCTGGATCGCGCGGGCGATGCGGAACAGATACTTGGCCCGGTCGCGGCCCGCCATCGGGCCCCATACCTCGGTGTGCGCCCGGCGGGCGGCGCGTACGGCGTCGTCGACGTCGGCCGGGCCGGCTTCGCTCACCTCGGCCAGCGGCTGCTCGTCGGCCGGGTTGATGGTCTTGACGGCTTCGCCGGATCCGTCGCGGAAGGCGCCGTCGACGAAGATCTGGTAGCTCGGCTTGAGCCGGCCGATCTCGCGTGACTCAGGGGCGGGCGCGTACTCGAAGACAGGAGTCGGTCGGTCGGGCTTCGCGGTGCTCTTCTTGGCCATGTCAGTCCACCGTCACGTAGTCGGGGCCGTCGTAGGCGCCGGTAGCAAGTTTGTGGCGTTGCTGCAGCAGATCGTTCAACAAAGAGGAGGCGCCGAAACGGAATCGATCCGCGGTCAACCACTCCGGTCCGGCCACCTCGTTCACCATCACGAGGTAGCGCACCGCGTCCTTGCTG
>JAFAWL010000428.1 GCA_019241805.1 Actinomycetota bacterium | reverse complement strand
AGAAGCGCCGGTCCTCGGTGTCGACGAGGGCGTTCTGCAGGTACTTGGGAATCGCGGTCAGCGGCACGACCTGACGGTTCTGGTCGAAGATCGTGGCGATCAAAGTCGTGCCGTCGCTGGCGTAGAACTTGGTGCCCAGTGGGGGTGGCGTCTCCTGCACGTCGCAGGTGGCGTCGAGGAATTTGTCAGCCTCGGCCTTGCCGGTCAGACCGGCGCCGCCCACGAACGGCAGCAAGACACCGGCGGCCAGAACGGCGCAGACGACAAGCACGCCGGCGAGCTTGAGAATCGTGATCGTGGGGTTCGGGCGCGAAAATGGTCCGGGACGCGTCACGGGAGCCGAGGTTACCGGCCGATCCTGAGACTGTCCGTTTTGTCGGAAGGGCTTTCTCAGCTGGCCGCGAGCAGTTCACCGATCAGGCGCAGCCCGGTTAAATCGTGCACATCAGTCGGAAGCGCCGGAACCGCGATCAGTGCGACGTCCGGGTGTGCGGCCGCGAAACCACGCACCATCCGGGCGTCGTTCTCACCGGCCTCGGCGATCTCGGCGTGCACCCGCAGCGCCGCCTCGGCCAGATCCACCGCGTCCGAACTCGCGCGATCGCCCAGCTTGTCGGCGGCGGCCTCTGCGCGACGGGCGCTGAGCCGGTCGCCACCAGCAGGGCGATGCAGTCGATTGACGACCAGACCGGCCAGCGGCATCTGCTCGCCGACCAGCCGTTCGACGAAGTACGACGCCTCGCGCAGCGCGTCCGGCTCGGGCGAGGCGACGACAATGAACGCCGTGCCGGGCGTCTTCAGCAGTCGATAGGTGTGCTCCGCGCGCTCGCGGAAGCCGCCGAACATCGCCTCCAAGGACGCCACGAACGCGGAGACGTCGTGGAGCAGTTCACCGCCCAGGATTTTGGTGACGGCCTTGCTCATCAGCCCGAAGGAAGCCGAGAGCACCTTGACGTACGCCTTGCCGCCCGCTTTGGCCGGCGCGGCCAGCAATCGGATGAACCGACCGTCGAGGAAGCGGCCGAGCCGTTGGGGGGCGTCGAGGAAGTCCAACGCCGATCGCGACGGCGGAGTGTCGACCACGATGAGGTCCCACTCCGGATTTCCCGGCGGGGGCTCGGCCAACTGCGACAGTTTCTCCATCGCCATGTACTCCTGAGTACCGGCGAACGAGGACGACAACGCCTGATAAAAGGGGTTGGCGAAGATCTGGTCGGCCCGTTCCGGGGTGGAATGCGCGGCCACGACCTCGTCGAAGGTCCGCTTCATGTCGAGCATCATGGCGAACAGCCGACCGTCGGCGACGCCCTCGACCTCGCGCGGCGTGTTGTCGAGCTCGGTCAGACCCATCGACTGAGCCAGCCGTCGCGCCGGGTCGATCGTCAGCACGACGGTGCGACGGCCGGACTCGGCGGCGCGCAGCGCCAGGGCGGCGGCCGTGGTCGTCTTCCCGACGCCACCGGAGCCGCACGTCACGATGATGCGGGTTGCCGGATCACCGATGAGCCGGTCGACGTCCAAGGCCGCCAGTCGGCGGCGGGGCGCGGTCACTCGTCGATCACGAAGTAGTCGGACAGTTCGCTCAGCTCCCCGACGCCGACCGGCGGCGCAAGTTCGGGCAGCTCGATGCGCGGCACGGCGACGGCGTCGAGCCGATCTGCGTTGGCCCGCTGAACGTCTTGCCGAGCCTCGTACTCGATCATCTGCTGGGCGAGTTCGTCGGTGAGGTCGACGTCCACGCCCGCCAGCTTCAGCCCCCGCCGCAGAACCGCGCGGCTGAGTCGACCGTCGGCGAGTTGGCCGGGACGTACGTAGTGCGGCCGGGCCCGGTTGACGACGATCGCGCCCAATCCGAATCCGCCCTCGGTGAGCTCATGGGCGGCGTCGACCGTCTCCTGCACCGGCATCTCCTCCAGCAACGTCACCAGATGAACGACGGTGCGTTCGCTGTGCAGCAGCTCGACCACTCCCTGGCTCTGCCGGTTGATCGGGCCGAACCGGGCGAGGTTCGCAACCTCGCGGGTGGCGTCCAGGAACTGGCGGATGCGCCCGGTCGGCGGCGCATCCAGGACAACGCAGTCGTAAGCCGATCGACCCTGCTCGTTCAGCGTCACCCGCTCTTTGACCTTGCCGGTCAGCAGCACGTCCCGCAGACCCGGTGCCAGCGTGGTGACGAAGTCGACGGCCCCCATCCGCTGCATGATCCGGGCCGAGCGCTTCATGTTGTAGAACAGCTCGAGGTAGTCGATGAATGCTTCCTCGGGGTCGATCGAGAGACCGACCACTTCACCGCCGCCGGGCGCCGCCGCCAGATGGCGGTCGGCGTAGGGCAGTTCGGGTACGTCGAACAACCGCGCCAGCGCCTGCCGGCCCTCGACCTCGACGATCAATACCCGCTGACCACCGCGGGCCAGAGCTATCGCCAGCGCGGCCGCGGTGGTGGTCTTGCCGGCGCCCCCCTTGCCGGTGACGATGTGCAGCCGGGCGGCCCGCGGGATCCCGGCTACCAGTGCCGGCAGCCCGGAGCGCGGGACGGCGACCATTACCTCAGCGTAGACACCGACCGCGCGTCCCAAGGCGGCCATAAGGTGTGGGAATGACCTCTCCCAAGGCGCGGCTCGATGCGTTGGGCATCGCGTTGCCCGCAGTCGCCGCACCGGTCGCGGCCTACGTTCCCGCGGTTCGTACTGGGTCTCTGGTCTACACCTCGGGCCAGCTGCCGACCGTCGACGGTCACCTGGCCGCGATCGGGAAGGTGGGCGCCGATATCAGCGTCGAGCAGGCGCGGGCTTTGGCCGGCATCTGCGTGCTCAACGCGCTCGCGGCGATCGACGCGCTGGTCGATCTGGATTCCGTGGTACGCGTGATCAAGGTGGTGGGCTTCGTCGCGAGCGATCCGAGCTTCACCGAGCAACCAGCGGTGGTCAACGGCGCGAGCACGCTGCTCACCGAGATCTTCGGCGACTCCGGCGCGCACGCCCGCTCGGCCGTCGGCGTGGCCGTCCTGCCGCTCGACGCGCCGGTCGAGATCGAGTTGATCGTCGAGACCCGGTGAACGCGTCCGACGCGGTACCGATCCGCGATGCGGCCACCGTCGTCCTGATGCGCGATGGCGCCGCCGGCATCGAGGTGTGGCTGCTCACCCGCCACGAGGCGATGACGTTCGCCGCGGGTGTCTCCGTGTTTCCCGGTGGTCGGGTCGAGCCGGGCGATGGCGAACTGCCCTGGAGCGGCCGAGCGGCGCGCCTGTTCGCCGACGAGTTCGAGGAGAACGAGCCGACC
>JAFAWL010000337.1 GCA_019241805.1 Actinomycetota bacterium | reverse complement strand
TGTCCTGGATAAGGAATTCTCTAGCAGGTAGTAAGGGGTGCTGGAGGCGGGGCGAGGTCATGGCTGACACACCGACGGATGGCCAAACTGGTGGCGTTATCCGCTGCGATCAATGTCAGCGCCGCAAGCGCGGCACTGAACCCGACTGGGCCGAGTACCGGCTGGGCGACGTCGTGTTCTACCGCTGCCCACAGTGCCAAGCGCCCGAGCGGCGTCAGCCCTGGTAGTGGCGGGACATCGGCTGACGCTCCGCCGCCGCCGCGACCCATCGCATGCGGACATCCTCGTTAGGCCCTGAGGGCCCGGGGGAACCCGGTGGGTAGGTGGCGCTCCAGGGACGGTCTTGAACCCCCCGGAGCGTCACCCCGTGGCAGTCAGTCAGTGATCTCGGTCGACGATGCGCACGAGCAGGTCAATGCTCTTCTGCTGCCCGTTGAGCAGTGTCTCTAGGTCGATGACGGCTTGCGCGAAGGCTTGCATCGTCTCGTCCCAGTCGACCCGCTCGGAGATGGTGGCGAGGAGTCGGCGGCTGACGGTCGCGTCCTCGGGGATGTGGTCGGGGTCCCAGCCGGAAATCGGGCTGTACTCATCGGTCATAGATCGGACGGTAGCCAAGCCGGGGTGAGGGGCACACCTGCCGTGTGAATCAAACGAACCCTGGGCAGGCAGGCGATACGCAACGCGACGATGGCGACGACCAGCCGACGCCCGAGCCGGCGAAAACGGACCGGCCTACGGGTGAGGAGCAGGCAGAGCGAAACGCTGAGAACGAACCTCCTGGCTAGTTGCCAAGACGCAGAACGGCACCCCGGCACTCTCCAAGTTGAGAGCAGCCGGGGCGCCGTCGTCGCGTCTCACGGGTGGTTGTGGCGCTCCCGATGCCTGATCAGCGCGTCAAGATCGTCAGCCCGCTCGATGAGCGTCTGAGCGAGGCTGCGGGCACCGGCCGAGGACAGGTAGAACACTCCGGTTCCGTCCACCCTGACGGAGATCTCGGGTGCCTCGGGCAGGAACTCGGCGCGGACGGTGATCTCGTCATCGCTGGTGTCGCTGCTGGCGATCACGGCGTCGGTGACAGTGGTGATGTGATTGGACAAGGTCGTGCTCCTTGGTATCGAAGGTGTGCGGCTTAGGGCCGGCCCGGTGTTCAAGTCACCGGTCGGGCCGCTTTCGTTCGCGGTCGGGTACACATCGGGTACACAAGACAGCCGCAGGCGGTCCACGCCCGCCAACACAACCAACGGCTAGAGCCCAGGAAACAAGGGCTATCCAGCGCCTACCAACGCCCGCCAACGATCGGTGTGCCGTCCATGTCGAAAAGCACGGCCTGTAAGCGGGTGCCGCCGTCCACCGTGGACGTCACACGAGGACTGACAAAGAGTTGGTGCACACGGACACCTCCTCGATGATCGCATGTCGCTCGGATGGCGCTGGCCAGGAATCATCCGTTCGCAGCCACGAGCGGATCAGGTGTTGAAGTACTTCGCCTCCGGGTGATGCACCACGATGGCGTCGGTCGACTGCTCAGGGTGCAGCTGGAACTCCTCCGACAGCTCGACTCCGATCCGGCTCGGATTCAGTAACCCAACGATCTTGGCCCGGTCTTCGAGGTCGGGGCAGGCGCCGTATCCCAACGAGTAACGCGCGCCCCGGTAGCCGAGGCGGAAGTACTCCTCGACGTCGGCCGGATCCTCGGCGGCGGCTGCCTGCCCACCGGGCAGGATCAGTTCCTCGCGCACCCGGCGATGCCAGTACTCGGCCAGTGCCTCGGTGAGCTGCACCGACAAGCCGTGCGCTTCGAGGTAGTCGCGGTAGGAGTTTGCCTCGAACAGCGCATGGGTGAACTGGCTGATCTTGTCGCCGACCGTGGCGACGGTGAAGGCGACGACATCGGTCTCGCCGGAGTCCTCGCTGCGGAAGAAGTCGGCCAGGCAGAGCCGGCGCTCGTGCCGCTGCCGCGGGAATGTGAACCGGGTGCGCTCGTTACCCAGCTCGTCCAAGATGATGAGATCGTCGCCCTTGCTGACGCACGGAAAGTAGCCGTAGACGACGGCTGCTTCGAGCAAGCCCTCGGTCTGGAACCGGTCGAGCCAGTAGCGCAGCCGGGGCCGGCCGTCGGATTCGACCAGCTCCTCGTAGCTCGGTCCCTTGCCACCACGGGCACCACGAAGGCCCCACTGCCCCATGAACGTCGCCCGCTCGTCGAGCAGCGCCGCGTAGTCGGCCAGGGGAATGCCTTTGACCACCCGGTCACCCCAGAACGGCGGGGTCGGCACGGCGTTGTCCCGGGCCACGTCGGAGCGGGCCGGGAGTTCGACCGCTCCCGAGACCTCGGCCAGTCGCCGCTGCTCCGCGATCCGCTCGGAACGCTCGCGCCGCGCCCGGCGCTCGGCCAACTTCTGCGCCTCCGCATCGGACAACTTGGTGTCGTCCGGACCGTTCGGGTCGACGGCCACCCCGTTGCGGCGCACGCTCATCAAGGCATCCATCAACCGAAGCCCTTCAAAGGCATCGCGTGCGTAGCGCACCTCACCTTCGAACAGTTCACTCAGATCGTGCTCGACATAGGCCCGGGTCAGCGCGGCGCCGCCGAGCAGCACCGGGTAGCGCGCGGCGACCTGCCGCGCGTTCATCTCCTCGAGGTTCTCCTTCATGATGACCGTGCTCTTAACGAGCAGCCCCGACATGCCGATCGCGTCGGCGTCGTGCTCGTCGGCGGCCTCCAGAATCGCGCCGATCGGCTGCTTGATACCGATGTTGACGACGGTGTAGCCGTTGTTCGACAAGATGATGTCGACCCGATTCTTGCCGATGTCGTGTACGTCGCCGCGC
>JAFAWL010000351.1 GCA_019241805.1 Actinomycetota bacterium | reverse complement strand
AGTTCGGTCATGGCCGTTCGAGGTGAGCGTCGGGAGGTCCAGTCGGCGACCAGCGCGTCGACCGCGTCGCGATGCGCCAGCCGGGCCGCGGTCGACGCGAAGCGCGGGTCCGCGGCCAGCTCGTGTCCGCCCAGTATTGCAGCGATCCGGGCCCAGTCACCGTCGTCGCGGACATCGACTACCACCCACTCGTCGTCTCCGGCGCAGGGATAGATGCCGCTCGGCGCGGCCGTCGGGTCGGCGTTCCCGACACAGACGGCCGACCCCGGCGTGAGAAGCTCCCGCGCCAGCAGCGGGGCGAGTTCGCCCAGGATGGTGTCGGCCTGGCTAGATTCGATGTGAGCGCCGAGCCCCGTACGGCGACGTCGGGCCAGGGCCGCGACGACGGCCAGCGCCTGGATTCGCGCGGCCGCGTGATCGGGAAAGATCGTGGACGCGTCGCTCCAACTGTCGCTGCGGTCGGGGTACTTCCACAATCCCGTCAGCCCCGAGCTGGCCCGCACCAGCGGACCGTAGCCGAGCCGGCGACTCCACGGTCCGCGTGGCCCGAACGCGCTGCTCTCACCGGTGACAATCCCCGGGTTGATCGCGGCCAGCTGCTCGTGGGCGAACCCGAGGGACTCCATGGTGCCCGGCTTGAAGTTCGAGAGCACCACGTCGGAGACGGCGACGAGCCGGCCGAACAGCTCCTTGCCCTGCTCCGAGCGCAGATCCAGACCCAGGCTGAGCTTGCCGCGATGGCCGCAGGCGAACGACGCCGTGATCGGAGCGGAGGTGAACGACTGCCGCGCCCCGTCCGGGAAGGCGGCCGACTCGATCTTGATGACTTCCGCCCCCATGTCCGCCAACAGCCGACCGGTTTCCGCCCCGACCACGATGACGCCCAGGTCGAGAACCCGCACACCCTCCAACGGGCGATGCGGCGCGGTGTGGGCATCGGCGGCGACGCCAGCCGCCGTCGTACCGGAGCCGACCGGCAACGCGGCCACGTCCGTCGGTGCCAACTCCCGGACTGGGTGCCGCAGGCCAGCACGCCGGCCGTCCACCGCGACAAAGCCATTGGGCAGCCTGACAACGCGCCCGGGGCCGACCTCGACGTCGACCAGGGCCCCGGTCAGAAGGAAGTGCTCCGCGTTCAGCACCTCGGCCGGATCGAGTAGTGCGGCTATCGGAAAGCCGTATTCGGCGCCGGCCGCCACGAGTTCGGCCCGCCGACGGGTGGCGAAGCGCGCCGCGATATACGGATAGATCTGGCCAGCCGCGGCGAATCGACGACCGATCTGCTCCAGGGCCGGATCGGCGAATTCCTCCGGCTCCCCGAGCCAGGCGCGCATGCCCCGCCACTGGCGGGGCGCCAGCAAACAGATGCGTACCTGTCCGTCCGCGCAGGCGAAGATCGGGTACAGATGGCGGGCGTCGGGCCGACCGCGGGGACCGTCCTTGGCCGGAACGCCGCCGGTGGCGCTGCCGCCGATGCCAAAGCCTGGGTCGAATACGCTCGCCGTGGCTTCGAGGACCGAGACGTCGACTCGTTCTCCGCGCCCGGTTTCGGCGGCGTGGTACCAAGCGATCAACGCCGCCCAGGCTGCCTGCAGGGCAGCGGACTGCGTGGCCAGCTCGCCCGGAGGCAGCACCGGCGGCACGCCCGGTAATCCTGAGCGTGACAGCACCCCGCCCATTGCGAGGTGCACCCGCTCGGTGCCGACCCAGTCCCGGTAAGGGCCGTCCTGGCCGAATGCGGACAGCGATACGACCACCAGGCGCGCGTTGAGCCCGCGCAGAACCTCATCGCTCAGGCCGCGGGCCTCGAGTTCTCCGGGCCGGCCGTCTTCGACCAGGATGGCGGCGCCGCCGACCAGGTCCAGCAGAGTCTCGTCCGGGGCGCCCGCTGACGCGGGCAGACGCACGAAGCGTTTGTTCGCGTCGAAGGTGATCGAGTCGACGTCAGTGGGCTCGGGCGGCCCGCTGACTATACGGATGACGTCCGCACCGAGATCGGCCAGCAGTCGTGTCGTCAGTCGACCCGCTCCGTTGGTCAGGTCGAGCACCCTGACTCCGTCGAGCAAGTCCGTACCGACTGTCACTTGTCCGCTAGTCACGTGACCACCTCAGGCCGAAGGGTATTCGCCGCTGCCTTCACATTCGCCCGCCGCCGCGATCTTGACCAGCGCTTGTTGGACAAGACCATGTTGCGTCCCGCGCAACACTTGACGGGCCGATCTACGGATTGAAAACTCCGGGGGTGGAGCTGCGACACCTCCAGGCCTTCGTCGCGGTCGGAGAGGCGTTGCACTTCGGCCGCGCCGCCGTCCGTCTGCAGCTATCGCCCTCGCCGGTCAGCCGCACGGTCGCCGAGCTCGAACGGGAGGTCGGCGTGCCCCTGTTCGTGCGAACCCACCATCGCGTCCAGCTCACCGCCGAAGGCGCCCAGCTGCTTCCACAAGCCCGCCGTCTGTTGGCCGAATGGTCAGCATTCACGTCCGCAGGAAGGCAGTTGTCGCACGATCGCGCTAAGCCGCGACTGCGAGTGGGCTCGCCCAGCCTGGCTCCGTCCGGTGTGGTCGACCGCATGATCGAGCTGTTGGCCGAGATCGCCCCGGAGACCGAGGTCGAGCTGGAATTCGCGGCCTCCGTCCAGCTTGTCGGGGCGCTTCGTCGGGGGGAACTGGACTTGGTCGTCGCACACCTTCCGCTCGACGAGCCGGAGCTACGGATCCTGCCGGTGGCTCGCTACGACTTGGGTCTGGTCGTGCGGGTGGACGACGAGCTCGCGGACCGGATCGACGTGTGTCCGGGCGACCTGGCCGGTCGGCGCGTACTCATGGTGAGCTCGGCGGTCCAACCGGCGACACTGTCTGCGATAAGCCAGTGGCTGAGCAGCGTCGATGCCGTTGTCGAGCAATTGCCCGAACCCGACCTGGTCCGTATCGCGCAGCTGGTCCGGCACGGCCGTGGGGTGACGCTCAGCGGGCGAAGCGGAATCGCAGCCGACATTTTTCGGCAGCCGGGTCTTGCGATCGTACCGATGCGTGATGCCGGTCCTGGCGTCGAACTGGCCCTTGTATGGCCGGAGCGAGTAGATCGGTCCGGGGCGGTCGAGCTGCTTGTCGGCCGGATGGCCCAGTTGACCTCGGCTGAGCTGTTCCGCGTCTGAGCCGACCACTCGGTCGCGGCGTGACCGGCGTCGGGCCCGGAGTGGGCCGTCGCTGGGTCCGCCAAGCTGGGGCCGACAGCGGGCAGCGTTACGGCCTAATCAGCGATGAGCTGTACGACATCAGCGAGTTGACGGCCAAAGTTCGCCGGCTCGAGAGGACAACCAGAATCCTGCGCCGCGCCTCGATTTTCCGCGGGGTTGTCTGAGTTCTCGACAAAGTTCCCAGCTGTCTCGCGTCATCGTTCGCACCCTGACGCTGGGGGTGGTGGGCGATGCCGATGGCCGGGGTCGTGATCACAGCGGTCGTCGAGGGCCGCTGTCGACGACGCTCGAAAACTGGACAGCGACGGTGCTCTCAAGCGATCAACGCAACGCTGGCGGCGCGGTAGACCTCGGTTGGAGTCTGCCAGTTCAGTGCGTCCCGGGGTCGATCGTTGAGCTCGTCGACGACGGCTTGGAGTTGCTCCGGGGTGTGGATGGAGAGGTCGGTCTTCTTCGGGAAGTACTGACGCAGCAGCGACGGCTGATCTGGCGCGGTGACCAGGACAACGCGAGCTTGTCCTCGACATAGCGGCGCAGCACCGGATCATCAGCAAGCTTTCCCGCGCGCGGACGCGCCGTCGGCGCCACGGCCAAGCGTTCAGCTCGGCCCGCGCGGTAGCCGTTCGGGCCGCTGTTACGGCGCACCTCCCGCGAGACCGTCGACACCGACCACCCCAGCTCAGTCGCGATCGCCGTCAGGGTGAGCTTCCGAGCCAACCCCTGCGAGATCGTCTCGCGCTCCTCGATCGACAACCGCGACGGCGGCCGAGGACGAACCGAGCGCGGACGGACACCGCCCGACTGCCGGACTCAGTTCGACGCCGTCGTCCTTGACACCTGCGCGGCCGCAGCCGCCTGCCTCAACGTCGCGCCACTGGCCCGCGCCCTGAAGAACACCGACCGCACTTCAGCCGGCTTCGGCTTCCTGCCCATCCACGCCTCCACGGATGCCGACCCACCCAATCGACAATGAGAATGACCGCTTGTCTTGGCCAGGCGATGAAACGACTAGCGACGCGGACCTCATGACAATGCTCCCCACGATCAGCATCACGGGTTGATCGTCATCCGTACCTCGGGATGAGCGGATAGTCCCAGCCGGGCACGGCCCTGGACGAGCAACTCAGCGGGCGTCCGGCGGGCGGTGTCCCCCGACGTCGCCGGTGCTTGATACTGTCCGGGCATTTCGAAGGGGCGGGCGATGTTTGAGTCATCCGATGAGCTGGTTCCCGCCGTTCGTGCGGCTTACCTGGCCCGGTTGGGTGTCGACGCTGAGCCGCCGTCCGCCGACGCGTTGGCGCTGATCGTGCACCGCCAAGCGGAGCGGGTGCCTTATGAGACGTTCTGGATACCGGCTGGCGAGAAGTGGTCGATCGATCCAGCCCAGGCGGCCTGGAGAATTGCGTTCGCACACCGCGGCGGTTACTGCTACCACCTCAACGGCGCGCTGGGCATGCTGCTGCGCTCGCTCGGCTACGCAGTTCATGGGCATGTCGGGGGTGTTCAGGCGGGTGCTCCGAACCCGGACGCGATGGGCAACCACCTGGTATTGACCGTGACGGGCCTGCCGACAGACGCCAACCCCTCCGGACGCTGGTACGTCGATAACGGGCTTGGAGACGCCCTGCACGGTCCGCTGCCCCTCGCAGCCGGCGCTTACGTCCAGGAACCCTTCCGGCTGACGCTTGACCAAGCCGGGGACGGCGCATGGCGGCTGACGCATGACCCTGCGGGCGGATTCCGCACCATGACGTGGTCCACTCGCCCGGCGATCGCGGCCGACTTCCTCGCCAAGCACGAATGGTTATCGACGGCGCCCGAATCACCATTCGTGCAGGTACCGATGGCCGAGCGTCGAGACGCCACTGGCATGGATGTAATCCGAGGTCTCGTGCTCGCACGGGTTGGCGCAAATGCCTTCACCGCCGAACCGATCACTGGGCCAAGCGAATGGTTCGACGTGTTAGCGGACGTTTTCGATCTGCGATTTGACGCAACATCACCGGAAGCGCGCCAACGACTGTGGGACACCGTTCTCCACGCCCACCGACTGTGGCAGGACAGCCAGGGCCGGTGAGGTGGCGCCTGGTGCGCTGGTCGCGTTCGAACCCTCGACCCGGGGTTTACCCCGCCGCGGATGTGGGGATCCTGTTAACTGCGCAATATCGTCGGCGGCTAGGAGC
>JAFAWL010000256.1 GCA_019241805.1 Actinomycetota bacterium | reverse complement strand
GTGCTGTTCGGCCTCGGATTCGACACGGCGACAGAGGTCGGTCTGCTGGTGCTCGCCGGCGGGGCGGCGGCCTTCAACCTGCCCTTCTACTCAATCGTGATTTTGCCGGTGCTCTTCGCCGCCGGCATGTGTTTGATGGACACCATCGACGGCGTGTTCATGAATGCCGCCTACGGTTGGGCGTTCGCGAAGCCTGTTCGCAAGGTCTTCTACAACATGACCATCACGACGATCTCGGTCCTCGTCGCGCTGGTGATCGGTTCGATTGAATTGATCGGCGTGCTGGCCGATCAGACGAAGATCACCAGCGGACCGCTGGCGTGGATCGCCGACATCAATCTCGACTATGCGGGTTATGGCATCGTCGCGTTGTTCTTCGGCTCATGGTTGATCGCGATCGCCGTGTGGCGCTACGCCGGAATCGAGCAGAAGTGGTCGGCTGATCTGAGTGCGGTTCCCGCTGAGGCCGACTAGCCGGCGCGGCCGCTATCGATCGCGCGGATCTTGTCGAGGCATCGACCGAAGCGGACGTCGGCGTCGGTCGATTCCGGAATCGGTAAGCTGATCGTGTCGACGATGCCGCCTAATTCCGCGGCTATCCGTTCGGGGAGTTCCTCATAGGTCCCCGAAATGCAGAACGTGTCGAGCATCGCGTCGCTGACCAGTCCGGACAGTTCGTCCCAGCGCTGGTCCCGCACGAGCTGCCGAAGCGGCGGGTGGACGTCACCCCATCCGCCGTGGGCCAGGGCGGGCAGGTAGGACTTCGTCGACCCGTACCACGCGGTGCGTTCGCGGGCGGCTTCTCGCGCGGCCGTCACCTCGTCGGCCGTTGCCCCGGTTGCGATGAACGCACCGCCCGACACGCGGAAACCGTCGAGGGATCTGTGGGCGCGGGTGGCTGCCTCACGCAGGACCGGCCAGATCACATCGCGTACGTAACCGGGTCCCGAGATCGGATGAAGCTTGAGTCCGTCGGCAACCATCCCGGCCGTCGCGATATTCATCCGGTTGAGTCCGGCCAGTTCGATCGGCGGCGCTCCACCGGGCATCGGCCCCGGAACGAATTCGGGCGTCATAAGGGTAAACGAATAGAACTCGCCCTCATGGTGGACGGGCGACCCCGTCTGCCAGCTGTCCAGAATGTGCCGCACGGCCGCGACATACTCGCGAAAGCGCGCGCCGGGGTGATCCCACGTGGCGCTGAATCGTCGCTCGACATGGGCTTTGACCTGGGTACCGAGCCCGAGCACGAACCGCCCGTTCGACAGGGTCTGCAGGTTCTGGCTCAGATAGGCGACCACCATGGGGCTTCGCGGAAACGCGATCGCGACGCCGGTCCCAACCTGAAGTGTCGAGGTGGCGGACGCGGCCACCGTAGCCAGCACGAACGGATCGGCCCGTATCTCACCGATGGTCAGGCGGTCGAAACCGAGGGCCTCAGCCCGCTTGGCCTGCTCGGCGATCGTGGTGAAGTGCAGCGACCCGTGGGTGGCCAGTGAGGTCTCGACGTGCACTGCTACTCCTTCCCCGATCTTCCGCCCCTCCGACGACGGCTAACCGTATAGCGCTCGCGGCGGGTCGACCAGCACGTGTGGTTGCGTCGAGGTCAGCAACAGGATCCGTCCTGGCCCGGACTGCAGCCGAGCACGGGCGAATCTTCGAGCACCGCGTAGACCTCCCACTGCTCGCCGTCAGGTGTGTTTGTAACCCAGAATTTGTCCTGTCGGGCGTAGCAGCAGGTCGTGTCCCGTTCGTCGGTCGAGGTGAGGCCGGCGGCGGCTACTCGCCGCTGCTCGGCGCCGACCGCGTCGACGTTTTCCACCTCGACGCCGAGGTGATTGATCGACCCACCCTGGCCGGGGTTCTCCAAAAGGACGAGCTTCAGCGATGGCTCGGCGATGGCGAAGTTCGCGTAGCCGTCGCGGATCTTGGCCGGCTCCGCACCGAACAGCCGGCGATAGAAAGCGATCGACTCGTCGAGGCTGTCGACGTTGAGTGCGAGCTGCACGCGGCTCATGGGTCCTCCTTCAAGACATCGACGCTTATCGATATGTTCTACGCGACCTTGCCATTAGATATTGACGGCTGTCATATAGGCGGGTGTCGAAGTCTTCGTTGTCTCTTACGCCGGTCGAAACTGTGGCCTGCTGCTCGCCGCTGTCGCGGGAACCGCTGAGTCGGTCTGACGCGGAGCGGATCGCGCCTCTGTTGAAAGCGTTGGCCGACCCGGTCCGACTCCGCTTGATGTCCTTGATTGCCTCCCATCAGGGTGGCGAAGCGTGCGTCTGTGATCTGAACGAGGCCTTCGATCTTTCGCAGCCCACGATCAGTCACCACCTGAAGGTGTTGCACGAAGTGGGACTCATCGATCGCGAGAAGCGCGGGGTGTGGGTCTATTACCGCGCGCGGTCGGAGGCGCTCGCGGGCTTGGCCGCGTTGGTGGGCACCGCAGCGTGATGTTGGATGATGAACGCCTCGGACGCGGTCTCATGACCCCGCTGGGGCGGCGTTATCTGGCTGAATTGCTCGGCACCGCGTTTTTGGCCGCAGCCGTTATCGGTTCGGGTATTGCCGCTTCGCGGCTGTCGCCGGGGGATCGCGGATTTCAGCTGTTGGAGAACTCCGTCGTCACGGGAGCGGCGCTGATTGCGCTGATCCTTGCGCTCCAACCGATCTCAGCCGCGTTCAATCCGATCGTGACGATTATCGAGCGGCTTACCGGACTGATTGATACGAAGATGGCGGCCGGCTCGGTTGTGGCGAAGTTCGCCGGTGGCATCCTCGGCGCCGTTGTGGCCCGCGCGTCTCGATAGCGTCGACTGTCATAGTTTCAGATGCATTGACATCTCGGCCGGCCGGCCAGACCGGTTGGTGCTTGATTCGGTCGAGCAGGTAGACGTCGTGATCACTATGGGGTGCCGAATTGCAGGGGGCGGCCTAGCCGTGCGCATCGAGACGATGACGCCGTCACACGCTACCGCGGTGCTCGCGATCTAGCAGGCCGGAATCGATGACGGTGACGCGACGTTCGAGACCGCCGCACCGCTCGCGGCCGCGGCATCGGCCGAGCCTTGCTGGACGCGTTCATTAACTCGACCGAAGCGGCCGGCACCTGGACCATTCAGTCCTGGATCATTCCCGAGAACGCCGCCGGCGTGGGCCTGCACAAAGCCTCCGACTTTCGTGAAGTCGGACGGCGCGAGCGCATCGGCAGCACCACGGCCGCTGGGGAGACGTGGTGCTGCTCGAACGGCGCAGTCCGATCGTCTAGCTAGATCGCTGGAAGCGATTGCGGTTGGCCGGGCAACGGGCAAGTTGCGACCTTTGGGTTATCGCACAACCCGGCGGCGAATAACGTTTCGTTATATTCGCAATGCATAGTTTGTTATCTAACAAGCTCGCATTTGACGTATCATCGCGAGCAATTGCCGATTCCGCCAAGCTCATTCGGATCACGATCGGGGAGTGTAGGAATGCGAACAAGGCATCTGAGGGCACGGTGGCTGAGCGGTATGGCCGTCGTTGTCGCGACCTTGTTGGTCGTGTCCGCCTGCGGCGGAAAGAAGAACTCGGGAGGCACGTCGTCGTCTTCGGGCTCAGGCTCGGCGTCCGGCTCGGCCAGCGGGGGGCCGAGCGGGCAGCCGCAGTCGGGCGGAACGATTCGTCTGATCATGCCGAGTGAGGGGCAGGACATCGATCCGGTCCACACGAGCGTGGCTGCGAGCGCGTTCGGTGATGAGATCTGGCCGATTTTTGACACGCTGATTCGTGTTGATGCGAAGGGCACGATTACGCCGCGGATCGCGACGGCGGTTACGACCTCGGATGGTGGTTTGTCGTGGACGATCAAGCTGCGGGAGGGGGTGAAGTTCTCTGACGGCACGCCCTATGACGCGGCCGCGCTGATGTACAACTGGCAGCGGGATCAGTTGCCGACCTCGGCCCAGGCGGGGGACGCGAAGAACATCACGTCGATGACGGTCACCGATCCGACGACGCTGGACATCAAGCTGGCCGCGGTGAATACGGGCTTCCCGTACCTGTTGCAGGGTGTGCTCGGCATGAACGGCTCGCCGACCGCGATCAAGTCCATGGGTGCGAAGTATTCGACCTCGCCGATCGGAGCGGGCCCGTTCATCGTGACCAACCGGGTGGCCGGAAATAACATCACCTACAAGAAGAACCCGACCTATTGGGACAACCCTCGGCCCTACGCGGACGGCCTTCAGATCAACTTTATCCAGGACGCGAACCAAGCATCGGCATCGTTGACGGCCGGTGAAGCCGACGCGATGGATCTCCTCGATGACTCCGCGGCCAAGAAGTTGCAGTCCACGAGTGGCATTCGCGTGCTGAGCACCTCGGAGGGCCTCAACGACCTGGTGACATGGTTCAACAACATCAAGGCGCCCACCGACGATGTCCGCATCCGCCGCGCCCTAGTCATCGCCTCTGACCCGGAAGACGCCAACAGCAAAGCCGACAGCGGTGCCGGAAAGATGATTACTAACCTGTTCCCGAAGGACTCGCCGTACTACGACGCGCAGGCGAACGTTCCGTGGAACGGGAATGTGGCTGACGCGCAAAAGCTCGTCGACTCCTATGTGGCCGACCATGGCGGTCAGCCGGTGACGATTCAGTGGCTAACCACCCCGGGATCTCTGCAGTGGCCCCAGGCTTTCGCGCAAACGATCAATTCCAAGCTGAAGAACGTCCACATCGACGTCGTGCCGACCACACCGACTAACGCGCTGGCCAAGACCTACGACAAGTCGTTCCAGATGGTCGGCGGCACGATCAGTAACGCCGATCCCGTGCAGATCCTGAGCGACCGGTTCCAGTGCAAGGCCGGTCGCAACAACGCCAACTACTGCAACCCGCAGATGGACGCGGCATTGACCCAGGCCAAGCAGGCGACGACCGTGTCGGCCCGCGCGGCCGCCCTGGCCAAGGTGCAGGAGATCTTGTGGCAGGACATGCCGATCTTCCCCATCAACGTCCAGCCGCCGTACAAG
>JAFAWL010000202.1 GCA_019241805.1 Actinomycetota bacterium | reverse complement strand
GTCCTGAGCCAGGATCAAACTCTCCGTGAATGTCTATATGACGCACCGGCAGAGCCGGTTGGTCGACATAGGAAAGTTACCGTCCTGCGACGGTGTCAATCACTGGTTCATACGAGCTGATGTGCTCGATGTACCAAAGGAATCTCTTCACGCGCCGACCGAAGTCGGACGACGTTGACGAGAGTTTTATATGGCACTAACTTTCGGCACGCTGTTGAGTTCTCAAGGAGCGGACGCGCACCGTCGAAGCCCTTTCGGGCTGCTTCGGGGCAACCTGTGAAACACTACCCGGTCGGCTTCGCGTGGTCAAACTCCGTCGAAGGAGCTGATTCGCACCGCCCGCTTCCCGCTTGGTCGCCGACGCGGTCAACACCGCGCGTCGCGCTTGGGGGACGTAAGACCGGACCGACCGCGTCGCCTCGAGAGGCTCGCCCGTGCCGACTCGCGCCGACACTCACGGGTGCTTCCGTGTTCGAACCGTGCTCGTTCCGATCAACTGCAGACGACTTTACGGACCGCACCAGACGTGCGTCAAATTCGCTCGACACCCGGGCGTGGCGCCCGGGATGGGCCCACGTTTCCCCTTACGCCAGCGCCATGAACCGCGCTCCGGCGGCCCCCTCGCGGGCCTACCGCTACCGTCCGGGGCCGCCTCGCTATGGCTACCGGACGCCGTATCGCTACCTCATCCTGGCGCCGCGCCGCTTGCCGACGGTGACCGCCCGACCGATCAGCTCGGCCCGCGGGTGGTCGTACTGCCCGCGCGCGAGCGCAGTGCCGTCCAACCGCACCCCGCCGGAGTCGACCAGACGCCGTGCCGCACTCGTGCTCGGTGCCAGACCCGCGCTCACGAGCACCCCCGGGAGGTGAACAGGGTCCTCGCCGGGCAGGTCCACGAAGCTCAACTCGGTGGGTAGCTCGCCACGCCGGTGCACCGCGTCGAACGCCTCTTCGGCAGCGGCCGCCGCCGGGGCCCCGTGATAGAGCCCGACGACCTCGCGGGCCACCTGCCGCTTGGCCGCGTTGGCCGAGGCGCCCCCGGCGGTCACGGAGGCCGCGATTGCGGCGACCTCCGCCGGATGCAAAGTCGTGCACAACTGCGCGTAGGACACGACCGACGAATCAGGAATGCTCATCAACTTGCCGAACTGCTCGCCGGGCGGTTCGGTGATCGCGATCCAGTTGCCCAAGGACTTGCCCATCTTCTCGACGCCATCGGTGCCGACAAGTAGGGGTACTGTGAGCACCGCTTGCGCGGCCTGCCCCCGGGAGCGCTGCAGCTCGCGACCGACCAGGTTGTTGAACGTCTGGTCCGTGCCGCCCAGCTCGATATCAGCGCGGATCGCGACGGAATCGATGCCCTGCAGCAACGGGTAGAAGAACTCCGACAACGTGATGGGCTGCTTCGCCGCGAACCGGCCCGCGAAGTCCTTGCGTTCCAGCAGCTGAGCCACCGTTATCTGACGCGTGTAGTCGAGCATCTCGGCCAGGTCCATGACGCCGAGCCAGTCGGCGTTGTTGACCACCTCGACCCGGTCGGGATCGAGCACGCGCATCAGCTGGTCGAAGTAGCCCTGCGCGTTGGCGATCACCTGGTCGGCGCTTTGCACCGCCCGGGTAGCGGTGCGCCCGGACGGATCGCCGACCTGACCGGTGAAGCCGCCCACCACGAGCACCGCGGTATGCCCGAAGTCCTGGAACTGTCGCAGTT
Source organism: Actinomycetota bacterium (assembly GCA_019241805.1). Lineage (GTDB taxonomy): Bacteria > Actinomycetota > Actinomycetes > Mycobacteriales > Jatrophihabitantaceae > JAFAWL01. The sequence continues at coordinate 998 of JAFAWL010000202.1, read as the reverse complement.
TGCGCAGCACCACCGCGTGGCCGAGCGTCAGCTGCGCGCCCGAGGGATCGATGCCGAGCTTGACCCGTAACCCCCGCTGTTCGCGGTCGGCCGCGAGAAGGCGTTCGGCCAGTCCGTTCGCGGGCAGGATCTCGGCAGCGCCGGCGGCGAGCACGGTGTACGCGTCACGCAGTTCGGGGGCGGCACTCCGCAGCTCGGCGGGCAGCTCGGCCGGCAGATCGTCGGGCAGCTCAGCGGGCAGCTCGGCCGGCAGATCGTCGGGTTCGGTCACGACGATCAGTGTGCCGGGCGGGCCGCGCGGGCTTTGAGGACGCCCGGCCGAAACGCTGACACGCTCGGTTCGTCGGCCAGCCAGAACCGCCAGGGTCGATCGGTGGCCACCCGAATTCCCACTCGCGGGCCCTGCACGATCGCTACCGGCCCCGCACGCAGGGACGGCCCCGGGCCCAGGGACATCAGACGCACGGACGCCCGGGTGGACAGCAGGTCGAGGCCGTTGTGCTCACGACCCAGCGCGAGACACTGCGCCAGCCGAGCAGGGCCGCGGGCGAGGTCGCGATCCGATCGGGCCGCCGGACGGCGGGCTCGGGCCGTCTCGTGGCCGAGCACGACCGTGCCGGCCCGCAGCAGCACCGCGGATGCCCGGCCCGGCTCGGCGCAGACGATATTGGCGCACCAGTGCATGCCGTAGGTGAAGTAGGTGTACAGGAAACCTGCCGGCCCGAACATCACACCGTTACGTGCGGTCGGGCCGCGGTAGGCGTGCGAGGCCGGGTCGTCGATTCCCTCGTAGGCCTCGACTTCGGTGAGCCGGATCTCGACCAGCTCACCTCCGACCGTGGAGCGCACCCGAGCGCCCAGCAACCGGGGCGCGAGCAGGACGGAACTGATCGCCAGCTGCGAGCGGGTCAGGCGCTCACTGCGCGGCACGGAGCGTCCGCAGTTCGGCCAGCTGCTCGACGACCCGGGCCGGCGCCGTACCGCCCCGACCGGCGCGC
>JAFAWL010000405.1 GCA_019241805.1 Actinomycetota bacterium | reverse complement strand
CATCGCGACGAACGCCGCGCTGACACCCGGTGCGCGCGCCGCCTCGGCACTGACCTGCATGAGCCGGACGGAGTCGGCGTAGCTGTTGGGCCGGATTTCGAGCCGATCCACGCTCACGCGGCGGCCCGGGTCAGGGCGTGGAGGGCTGCCTCGTCCGCGCCACGGGCCAGCGCCCGTCCGGAGGAATGACCGACGGCGGCCAGCCGCTCGTAGGCGCCGGTCGCATCGCCGTAGCCGGCGAGCGCCAGGACGTAAGCGGCGAGTTCCGGAATCGCCTCGCCGTCGGCCGCGTGCTCGAGCAACGCGGCCGAGACCGCCGTCGTGCGCTGCCGGGCGGTCGAACACACCCACCGGCGCAGCGGCTCGACCGGGAGGCCGAACGCAACGGCGGCGACCAGGAACCCGGCTAGGACATCGTCGCCCTCGGGGGTGAGTCCGGCGCCGCGTCCGACCAGCGTGCCGGCGGCCGCGAGGCCGGGCAGGCCGGTGGAACCGACCGACCGATCCGCCGCCGTGAGCCGGAGCACTGTCAACCTCGGTGGCGTCAGCCTGGGCACCCTTCGGTCGACGAAGCGGCCCGCGCACACCGTGAGGCCGCCGACGCTGAACCGGCCGCCGCCGATGCGGGCCGGCCCGCACGGGTCCACCGTCGGCAGCTCGACCGCGAGGGCCAGGCCGCAGGGCACGCGTACAGCCCGGAGGCCGAGCAGGGCGACGATCCGCCCGTCGATCTCGGCGTACCAGGCGTTTTCGACGTGGCCGACGACCCGTCCCACCCGGTCAGGTCCGGCCAGCCAGGCCCGCACGCCCAGCGGCACCGTTGCGACGAGTACCGGCGCGCTGCCCTCGCGCGACGAGCGCGGCTGGTCACGCATGGGCAACATCGTCACTCTCGCGCACGCTACCTAGCAGTAGTAGCCTCCGCCGATGGTCACAATTGCCAACGAGTGGCCGGCAACCATCGTGGACTTGCCATTGCCGGACCATACGCGCCTCGGAATGAGCGTGCGCGATCTCATGACGCTGCCCTGCCTGGCCGGCACCACGGTCATCGCCGGGGCCTCCGGCATCGACCGCGTCGTGCGCCGGGTCAACGTCATGGAAGTGCCGGACATCCTGCCCTGGGTCAAGCCGGCCGAGCTGCTGTTGACCACCGGCTACCCCCTTCGGCACTCGGGCGATCCGGCCGAGTCCCCGGCCGGAGTGGCCGCGCTGGTACGGCTGATCACCGAACTCGATGCCCGGGAACTGGCCGCCGTCGCGATCAAGCTCGGGCGCTATCTCGACGAGGTGCCGGCCCCGGTCCGGCGGGTGGCGGATCGGCTCGGTCTGCCGCTGCTGCGACTGCCCGACGGCGTCGCCTTCGACGAGGTGCTTTCCGGCGTGTTCACCGCGCTGCTCGATCGCCAGTCCCGCGCGCTCACCCGTACCGACGCGCTGCACCGGGCGCTGGCCGCGATCGTGTTGGAGGGCGGCGACCTGCCGCAGATCGCGGACGAGGTCGCCCGATTGCTCGACGCGGCCGTGCTCATCTGCACACCGGACGGACGGGTGCAGGCGCGCGGCGGACGCGACGAACTGCAGGCCGCCTTCGCCGCCCTCGACCGCTTCGACGACACCGGTCGTTTCCGCGTCGAGCAGGTCGGCGCCGGTGGGCGAGCCCCGGCGGGCGAGCACTGGCCCGGCGAACTGGCCATGGTCTCGATCGTCGCCGGCGGTACCGATCACGGCCGGATCGCCGCCTACCGACCGTCGGGAGCATTGCCGCCACCCGGAGTCCAGGGCCTCGAACGAGCCGCCACCGTCGCCGCGCTCGCAATCACCAAACAGTTGGCCGTGTCGGCGGTCGAGAGCAAGTTCCGCGGCGATTACCTGCGTGATGTGCTGGACGGCTCCGCCGGCGACGCCGAAGCCGTTGTCGAACATTGTCGAAGCCTCGATTGGGACGTCGATCGTCCACTGGTGGTCGTCGTGGCCGAGCTCAATCCGGACGAGCCGGGGCAGCCGGCGCCGCCGACCGCCCTGCGATCGCCGCACGAACGTTTCACCGCGGCCTGGCAGCAGGTCGTGCGAACGCGCGACAAGGCTGCTCCGGTCGTCGGCTTCCGGCAGGAGGTCGTCGCGCTCCTACCGGTCGAGAGCGTCAGCCGCGAGTCCGCGCGCCAGGTCGTGGGCGAGACCGTCGCGGCTGTCACCGGCGATCGTGGCGGTGGCCGCCGCTCGTTCTGCGCCGGGGTGAGCCGGGTCGTCACCGATGCCGGTGAACTGGCCGAGGCTTACTCGGCGGCGCGGAAGGCTCTCGCGGTCGGTCGGCGGGTCGGCGGTCGGGGCAGCGTCTCGCACTTCGACGATCTCGGCGTTTATCGCCTGTTGTCCCTCGTTCCGGACCCGGGCGAACTGCGCCTGTTCGCGGGCGAAACCCTCGGCGAATTGGCCCGTGACACCTCCGAAGCGCGCGACCTGCGCAAGACGTTGCAGACGCTGCTCGACACGAATCTGAACGTGGCCGAGACGGCGAGGGAGTTGCACTTCCACTACAACACCTTGCGTTACCGAATTACCAAGCTCGAACGCCTGGTCGGTCCGTTCACCAGCGACGCCCATCTGCGGCTCAACGTGTCGCTGGCCCTGCAGGTGATGGAGATGCGCGGGATCGTGGCTCCGTGAAACCGCCCCCGTTCGGTTACGCCCGGCCGGAGTCGGTCGACGAGGCGCTCGCCACGCTGGGCGAGCTGGGCAGTGCGGCCAAGGTGCTCGCCGGTGGCCAGAGCTTGTTGCCGTTGCTGTCGATGCGACTCTCGGCGCCGCCCAACCTCGTCGACATCAATCGCCTGACCGAGTTGGCTTACGTACGCAGCGATGATTCGGGCGTGTATGTCGGTGCGCTCGCCCGGCACGCCGAGGTCGAGCGGGACGCCGCCGCGTTCGAACGGCAGCCGCTGCTCCGACAGGCCCTGCGCCTGGTCGCCCACCCGACGATCCGCAACCGGGGCACCACGGTCGGCAGCATCGCCCAC
>JAFAWL010000472.1 GCA_019241805.1 Actinomycetota bacterium | reverse complement strand
GCTCCAGCGACTCGAACAACGGCGGCGAGACGGTGTGGCCGGTGACGGCCACCCGCACCGGCCCGTAGGCGTTGCGCGGCTTGAGTTGCAATCCTTCGACCAGCGCGGCTGTCAATACCGATTCGATCGCGGGCGTGGTCCAGTCGCAGTCGCGCAGGGCTTCGACGGCGGCACTCAGCACCGGCCGCGCGGCCTCACCGAGCTGCTTGCCGGCGGCCGCCTCGTCGACGCTGAACCGGTCGGTGAACAGGAACCACAGCAGCTGCGCTGCCTCCGAGAGGGTCTGCGCTCGCGTCTGCACCAGCGGCGCGGCCGCGATGATTTGCTCCGGAGTTGCCGTCAAACCGGCCGCGGCCACGTACTCCCCAAGGCGGGCGGCGAAGTCGCTCGGCGCCAACATCCGGATATGCGTCGCGTTGATCGACTCGCACTTCTTGGGATCGAACCGCGCCGGATTGCCGTTGACGTCGGCCACGTCAAACGCCGCGATCATCTCGGCCATGCTGAAGATGTCGTGGTCATCCGCGATCGACCAGCCCAACAGGGCCAGGTAGTTGAGCAGCCCCTCCGGCACGTAACCCTGCTCGCGATACAACTTGAGGGAGGATTGCGGGTCGCGCTTTGACAACTTCTTGTTGCCCTCGCCCATCACGTAGGGCAGGTGACCGAACAGCGGCACCTGCTCGGCAACTCCGATATCGATCAAAGCGCGGTACAGCGCGATCTGCCGTGGGGTCGAGGAGAGCAGGTCCTCGCCTCGCAGGACGTGGCTGATCCGCATCAGGGCGTCGTCGACCGGGTTGACCAGCGTGTACAGCGGCTCGCCGTTGCCCCGCACGACCACGAAGTCGGCAACGGTGCCGGCGGCGAAGCTGACGTGCCCGCGCACCAGGTCGTCCCAACCGAGGTCCTCAGCGGGCATCCGCAGCCGCAGCACCGGTTCTCGTCCGGCTGCTCGGAACGCGGCCTTCTGCTCGTAGCTGAGGTCACGATCGAAGTTGTCATAGCCGAGCTTCGGGTCGCGCCCGAGCGCTCGATGCCGCGCCTCGATCTCGTCCGGAGTCGAGAAGGACTCGTAGAGATGCCCACCGGCGATCAGCCGCTGGACGACGTCGCGGTAGACGTCCAGCCGCTGACTTTGCCGATACGGCCCGTACGGGCCGCCGACCTCGGGCCCCTCGTCCCAGTCGAGGCCGAGCCAGCGCAGCGAGTCCAGCAGCATCCGGTACGACTGCTCGGAATCGCGAGCGGAGTCGGTGTCCTCGATGCGGAAGACGAACGTGCCGCCGACGTGTCGGGCATAGGCCCAGTTGAACAGGCAGGTGCGAATCAGGCCGACGTGCGGATTGCCTGTCGGCGACGGGCAGAAGCGAACCCGGACACTCATTTCGCGCGCACCGGATTGGTCAACTCGCCGACGCCGCCGATCTCGATCGTCACGGTGTCACCGGCCACGATCGGACCGACGCCCGCCGGAGTGCCGGTCAACAGAACATCGCCGGGCAGCAAGGTCATCACGCTCGACGCGAACGCGATCAGCTCAGGCACCTTGTGGATCATGTCGGCGGTACGCCCGTCCTGGCGCAGCTCGCCGTTGACGCGCGCCCGCACCGGTACGTCGCTCGGGTCGAGAACCGTCTCGATCCACGGGCCGAGCGGGCAGAACGAGTCGTGTCCTTTGGCCCGCGTCCACTGGCCGTCGGAGTTCTGCTGCGTACGTGACGACACATCGTTGCCGGCCGTGTAGCCGAGCACGTGACTCATCGCCTGTTCGGGCGTGACGTCACGTGCCGGTGCGCCGATGACCACTGCCAGCTCCGCCTCGTAGTGCACGTCGCCGGCGTCGGCCGGCAGCCGGATCGCGTCGCCGTCGCCGATCACGGAGGTCGACGGCTTGAGAAAGATCATCGGCGCGGTCGGAACGTCCTGTCCCAGCTCGCGCGCGTGCTCGGCATAGTTACGGCCGACGGCGACGACCTTGCTAGGCAAGATCGGCGACAGCATGCGCACGTCCGGCAGTGCCCACCGGTCTCCAGTGAACGTGATCGGGCCGAACGGGTGGGAGTCGATCGCGGACACGGTCAGCGCGGCGCGGTCCAGGCGGGTCCCGTCGCTCGACGTGCCGCCCTCGACGACACCCCAGGCCACCCCGGCGGGGGTCCTGTCCGAACCCTGGTGAACGAAGCGGGCGATACGCACGAGGCCCAAGGCTACCGGCGGTCGGCCGCGACGGATCACGCATACTAAGTACCGTGAGTTCCGCCTTGTCGACCGTGCCGCCGGAGCGCCGCCGCCGGGCGGCCCGGCTCTGCCTTCCGGTCGCCCTCGTGCTGATCGCCGTGGGCGTCGTGTCCTGGAGCGCGCCGGCGCCGGCTACGGTGCGCGCGCTGGCGAGCGTGGTCGGCGCCGGTGGCCTGCTCTTGGGTGCGATCGCGTTGGGCCTGCTGCGCAGCCTCGCGGCCGACCGGCGAGACGCGGCGGACGCCGCCGCCGAGCGCACACTCGACGCCGTTCTCGTCGAGGCGTCCGGTGGCGCCGGGTGCGCCTGCGGGCACGAGCACGACCCGACCGAACTGCACATCACCGACGCGCACGACCAGCCGGCGGACTCCACCTGGAGCGGCGAGCCGACCACAGCCGGCTCGACCACAGCCGGCTCGACCACAGCCGGCTCGACCAGGGCGGGCTCGACCGCCGCGTGCGCGATCGACGCGGACGACTGTCGACACGATTGCGCCAGCTGCATGCTCGCGGGCCTGCGCCACTGACTGCCGCATACGTCGGCCTGCCCTATACGTCGACTGCCCTCTAGATCGGGCCGCCCTCTAGATCGGCCCGCCCGCTATAGATCGGCCCGCTCCGTTACTCGTGGTCAGCCGTGCAGTAGCCCGTACCGGATCGCGTCGACCAACGCGAACCAGGAGGCCTCGATGACGTTGGCGTGCACACCGACCGTCGTCCATTCCCGCTGTCCGTCGGAGGTTCCGACGAGAACGCGGGTGACAGCATCGGTGCCCAGCGTGCCACCGCTGCGCTGCAGGATGCGCACCTTGTAGTCGGTCAGCTCGAACTCCAGCAGACGTGGGAACACCGACTCCAGCGCGGACCGCATCGCCCGGTCGAGCGCGTTCACCGGGCCGTTGCCCTCTTCGGTCGAGATGATCCGCCGACCACCGGCATGCACTTTCACCGTCGCCTCGCTGACCATTGCGCCGTCCTCGCGGCGGTCGATGATCACTCGGTAGCTCTCGACCGAGAACGGGATCGGCGCGTCACCCAGTTCGTCGTGCAGTAACAGCTCGAAGGACGCGTCGGCCGCTTCGTAGGACCAGCCGTCGGCCTCGCGCTCCTTGACCGCGTCCACCACCTTGGACACCACGTCCGGGCGGGAGCCGACGTCGACGCCGAGTTCGCGTGACTTCAGTTCCACCGATGCCCGGCCGGCCATCTCGGTGACGAGGATGCGCTGATCGTTGCCGACGATGTTCGGGTCGAGATGGTTGTAAAGCTCGGGCGACACCTTGATCGCCGAGGCGTGCAGCCCGGCCTTATGGGCGAATGACGAGGCACCCACGTACGGGGCGTGCGTGTCCGGGGCCAGGTTCGCGATCTCGGCGATGGCGTGGGAGACCCGGACGAGCTCGCTCAGGCAACCGTCGGGCAGCACGTCGCGGCCCATCTTTGTCACCAGGCCGCCGATGACGCTGAACAGATTCGCGTTGCCGGCCCGCTCGCCATATCCGTTGGCCGTTCCCTGTACGTGCGTCGCGCCGGCCTCGACCGCGGCGAATGTATTGGCCACCGCGCAGCCGGTGTCGTCCTGCGTGTGGATGCCGAGCCGGATGCCGGCTCGTCGGCTCACCTGGGACACGATCTCCTGGACACCCATCGGCAGCATGCCGCCGTTGGTGTCGCAGAGCACGCCGACGTCGGCACCACCGGCCGCGGCGGCGTCGAGCACGCGCAGCCCGTAGTCGCGATCGTGCTTGTAGCCGTCGAAGAAGTGCTCGCAGTCGAGGAAGACCCGGCGCCCCTCGCCGTGCAGGAACGCGACCGTCTCACGCACCATGGCGAGGTTTTCCTCGAGCGTCGTTCGGAGGGCTCGCTCGACGTGCCACACGTCGGACTTCGCGACCAGCGTCACGACCGGAGCCCGCGAGTCGAGCAACGCCCGAACCTGCGGATCGTCCTGGACGGCCACTCCAGCCTTCCGGGTGGAACCGAAGGCGACCAGGGTGGCGTACTTGAGGGTCAGCTCGCCGTCCGCCGCGCGGGCGAAGAATTCGGTGTCCTTAGGCATGGCTCCGGGCCAGCCGCCTTCGATGAAGCCCACACCGATCTCGTCAAGCAGCCGGGCCACAGCCAGCTTGTCGGCGACGGAGTAGGTGATGCCTTCGCGCTGGGCGCCGTCACGCAGGGTCGTATCGAAGACGTGAAACGCATCGGTCTGCATCGCTGGAAATCCTTCTCACATCAAGGGCGGCTGTTTCATGGCGGTGCTGTTTTCGTGGTGGTGCTGTCTTCATGGCTGTATCGGTGTCGCAATGAACTTTTTGGGCCAACAAAAAACCCCCCGCGATGCTCGCGGAGGGTCTGCGCGTCGGACGATGTGGCCGGTCCGACGCGCTAGCTGATAATGATCACGCACAGGTGCACGTGGCAATTCTGCCATAGCGACGCGATTTCGTCTGCGTTCCGATCGGCAGAACCTCGTCCGGCACGCAGCTTCCACCGATTCACGGGCCGCGCAGACCACTCAGCCGGCCGCGGCCTTGGCGAGCCGGTCACCGATTTCGAACGTCGAGCCCGGTGAGGTGGCATCGCGTGAGGCGAGATCGTCGGCGACGGCCGCCTCGACCCGGCGGGCGGCGTCGGCCTCGCCGATGT
>JAFAWL010000433.1 GCA_019241805.1 Actinomycetota bacterium | reverse complement strand
GGAGGCGGTCGGCGCCGCGAGTTGGCGCGCCCGCGACTGGCTGGGCTTTCCCGACGTCTTATCCGAGGGCGCCCCAGCCGACCTTGCCGTCTATGACGCGGACCCCCGCAAATCCCCAGAGGTCCTGGGGCACCCCAAGCGGATCATTCTCCGCGGAGCCGTCGTCGCGTAGCCGCCGAGGAAACATCGGCAGCACACGAGAGAACGACTGCAGCTTCAGCCCTTTCCGGCGCATCGAGCGTTAGTGTTCGGCTGTGCCGGACGCGCACCCTGGCCCCGACGAGGGCAACGCCAATGATGCGGACCGGCGTTTCCCCTTAAGCCGACGCCACTTGCTACAGGCGGGGGCCACCGGCGCAATCGCAGCTGTCGCCGGTTGCGCAACGCATCCAGCCACCAAGGCAGCTCCTGTCACGCAAGCCCGCGAAACGGCGCGCCGGCCCTCGCCGTCGTCGGCGATTGTTGCCGAGAACGCCAAGCCTGGCGATCGCCGGTGGCGGCTGGACCGGCTCGGTGCGGAGCACGAAATCGAGGGCTGGGCGGACCGGGCAAGCGTGCTGGCAGGCGAGACCGTTGGGCTGCACATCTCAACCACCGCGTCGACCTACCGGGTCACCGCCGTGCGCACCGGCTGGTATCAGGGCACCGAGGGCCGGCCGATGTGGCGTTCCGGGCGACTGCGCGGCAAGGAGGGTGCGCCGCCGCGGGTGCTATCCCCGACCAACACCGTCGTGACCGACTGGCCCGTCTCGCTCACCATCGACACCACGGGATGGTTGCCCGGCTATTACGTCTTTCGCCTCGACGCCGACACGGGAGGCCAGCGTTACATCCCGCTCGCAGTGCGGTCGGGCAGCGCCGCCGGAAAAGTGGTGCTCATCAACGGTGACACCACCTGGCAGGCCTATAACAATTTCGGCGGTTACAGCCTCTATCAAGGTCCGGACGGCGCATACGCCGACCGCGCGCGGGCCGTCTCGTTCGACCGGCCCTACGGCGGGTCCACCGGCCAGGGTGACAGCGAGTTCCAGGAGAACTGCTTGCCACTGGTCGGTCTCGTCGAGCGGATGGGCCTCGCCGCCGAGTACCTCAGCGACACCGACCTTCACGCTGACCCGCACGTGCTGGACGGCGCCCTCGCGGTGCTGAGCCCCGGCCACGACGAGTACTACTCGACCCGGATGCGTTCGGTGCTGCAGTCCGCTCGTGACAAGGGAACGAACCTCGCGTTCTTCGGGGCGAACGCCATCTACCGGCATATCCGGCTGCAACCCACATCCGTCGGCGAAAACCGGCTGCAGATCTGCTACAAGGAGCCGGCCGAGGACCCGCTCTACGGCCGCGACAACGCCGAAGTCACGGGCCAATGGCGCTACGCACCGGACCCTCGCCCGGAGAGCGTGCTCACCGGCGTCTTCTACGAGTCGAATCCGGTATGGGCCGACATGGTCATCGTGAACCCGCATCATTGGCTTTTTGCCAAGGCCAAGGTGAAGGCCGGAACGCGGCTGCCAGGACTGGTCGGAGGCGAGTACGACCGCGTCAACTTGGCGGTGCCCACCCCGCGACCGATCGAGGTGCTCGCCCATTCGCCGCTGGTGTGCAACGGGCAAGCCAGCTATGCCGACATGGCGTACTACACCACCCCGCACGGAGCCGGCGTGCTGGCGACCGGCACCAACTATTGGGTGAGGGGGCTAGGCGGCACCTTCGGGCCAGTGTGCCAGCGCGTCACGTTGGCCGTCACCAGCACGCTGCTCACCGCGTTCGCGAAAGGCCCGGCCGGCCGCCGGCATCCAGCCCGCGACAACCTGACGACGATCGCTGCAGACGGCGCTACTTGAACAAGCCGCCGAGCCCACCGATCCCCTCACGCGGCTGCTCGCCCGGCGACGTCTCGGAAACCCACTGCGTGAACGCTTCTGGATTTCGGGACTGGAGTAACACCCGCCCCGGGCCGAAGAAGTCGAAGACCCATCCCTCACCGGACTTCAGCGACTGGATGGAACGCCCGCGGACTGCACGCCGCATTTGAAAACGCACGTTCAGCGCGTAAGCCACCACGTGACCCGTGTCGATCGTGACCGACTCGCCGGCCTCGAGGTCCATCACGTCGACCGCGCCGTAGATAGAAACCAGCGCCTCGCCCTGGCCGCTGGCGCGGAAGCCGAAGCCGCCCTCCCCGCCGAACAGGTTGGCCATGCCGCCCCACTGGGTGTCGATCTGCACGCCCGAAGAATTGGCGATCCAGCTACCGCGGCGAAGAAAGAACGGCTCCTGAGGCGTGACGTCGATCGACACGGTGTCGCCCGGCAGCACCCCGGCGACGTCGACCCAGCCGCCCTGCGGCGGCGCGCGGAAGGTGGTGACGAAGAACGAGCCACCGCCCAGCACGCTTCGCTTGAGGCCCGCCATCATGCCGCCCTGGGCTTTGGACTCGAGCTCCACGCCGGCGCTGTGCGCGATCATCGCGCCGCCTTCGACGCGCAACGGTTCGCCGGCCGCCAGGTAGCAGCGGGCGACGGTGAACGACGGGTTATGCCGGAGCTGGGTCTGCATGAGGCTCTCCAGGGACGAGGCGTGGTGCGAGGGTAATCCGATCTCGATCGGCCCCCGAATCGTCTCGCGTGGCGGCGTCCGGAGCCAGCACCTGGTGCGGGCTAGAGCTACGTAGTCAGACGCCATGGATAGGGGTTTTCGCCGATGTGGGTCAGATGGCGTCGACCGGATGCTTGCCTCGCTGGCCACAACGGAGGAGGAGATCATCATGGGATCAGCGTCAGTGCAGGGCCCCTTGTGGGGGGCGAAGGCCCAGGACTGGTCGGAGCTGACCGAGCCGGGTCAGATTCCGTTCTACGAGGCGGTGTTCGACGCGCTGCAGGTCGGTCCGCAGACGCGGCTGCTGGATGTGGGCTGCGGTGCCGGGCTGGCGTTACAGCTCGCCCGCAAGCGCGGCGTGGACGTCGCCGGTCTCGACGCCTCGGAAGGCTTGCTCGCTGTTGCTCGGGAGCGCAACCCCGAGGCCGACATCCGGCTCGGCGACCTCGAGCAGCTGCCGTTCCCCGACGCGACGTTCACGGCCGCGACCTCGTTCAATGCTGTGCAGTACGCCGCCGATCCGGCTGCGGCGCTGCGGGAGCTACGCCGAGTTCTG
>JAFAWL010000401.1 GCA_019241805.1 Actinomycetota bacterium | reverse complement strand
GCACGTCCTGTATCGGGCGGGTCCCCTTCTCGACGAGCACCTCCCGAAACGCGCGGTCGGCGATGATGCGGGTGTAGTCGTTCACGCCACCGTTGCCTTCGGTCTTGCCGATCACGGCGATGACTCGATCGGAGTCGAGCACGCCCTCGTCGATCAGTCGGGCCAGCTCGCTGGCGTCGGTGACGCTGTGCAGCGGGACCTTGCGGACCTCGATCGGCTCGGGCATGTCGGCGATTCCTTCCCGTTCAGATGGCGGCGGTGACGACGGTGGCGTTGTTCATTTCCAGTGCGTCGCCGATGTGGTCAAGTGAAGTGATGGCACTGAATCCGTTGCCCGAGCGAGCGAATCTCAACGCCGCTTCGACTTTGGGACCCATGCTGCCGGAGGCGAAGTGGCCCTGCGCGGCCAAGGCGGTCAGCTCGTCGACCGTGACAACGGCGAGCGCACGGGGCGCCGGACCACCGAAGCCCACGACGGCCGCCGCGACATCGGTAGCGATGATCAGCACGTCGGCGGCGAGATCTCGTGCGAGCAGCGCCGCCGTCAGGTCCTTGTCGATCACGGCCTCGACGCCGACGATGCCGCCTTCGGTGCGCACGACGGGTACTCCCCCACCGCCACTGCAGACGACTACGTAACCGGCGCTCAGTAGGACCAGCGCGGCGTCCACGTCGAGGCACTCGCGGGGCTCCGGCGAGGCGACGACGCGCCGCCAACCGTGTTCGCCGCGGTCCTGCCACATCTGCCCGTGCTCGATCATCACGGCGGCCTGCTCGCGCGGAAGGTAGCGACCGATCGGTTTGGTCGGCTCGGTGAAGCCGGCGTCGTCCGCGTCGACCAACGTGCGCGACACGAGCGCGGCGACCCGAGCCGGCCGGGCGCGCGCAGCGAGCGCACGGTCGAGGGCGTCGAGCAACAGCAGGCCGATCGTGCCCTGAGTCTGCGCGCCGCACCAGTCCAGCGGCACCGGCGGTACGACGTGCGCGGCGAGCTCGTTCTTCACCAACAGGTTGCCGACCTGTGGACCGTTCCCGTGAGTGATCACGACTTCGTGGCCCGCGACCACTAGGTCGGCGATCGGTTCAGCGGCTCGTTCGATCGCGACCCGTTGATCGTCGGGACGGGCGCTGCCGTCGGCAGCGGTCATCGCGTTGCCGCCGAGAGCGATCACCACCCGGCTCACGACTCGTCCAGCCACCGACGGATCGAATCGTTGTGTTGGCCCAGGGTCGGCGGCGCACGGTGTACGCGCCGCCCACCGTCGTCGTAGCGAATAGGCGGTCCGGGCAGATCGATCCGTCCCAGCGTCGGATGCTCGACCTGGATCACGAGGCCCTGCGAGATCGTCTGGTCCCACGTGTAAACCTCGTCCAGGGCTCGGATCTGCCCGGCCGGCGTGCCGAGCTCGGCCAGCTTGGTCATCAAATCATCGCGGCGATAGTGCGAAAAGGCCTCGTCGACAGCGGCGTTCACCGCTTCGCGATCCTGCACCCGTTGACCGTTGGTGGCCCACTCGGGCCGGGCGACACCGAACGCGGCGGCGAATTCCGGCCAGAGGAACTCGCTGCCGACCGCGATCTGCACCATGCCGTCGGCGCAGTGGAACAAGCCGTAGGGGCAGATCGACGGATGGTGTGCGCCGGCCATGCCGGGAACATCACCGGCGACGGTATATCGCGTGCCGTGATAGGCGTGCGCGCCGATCATCGCGGCCAGCAATGACGTGCGCACGACCTTCCCGCGACCGGTGGTGGCGCGTTCGTGCAGTGCGGCTAGGACACCGAACGCGCCGTACATGCCGGCCATGATGTCGGCAATCGGTGCGCCCGATTTCGTCGGTCGATCCGGTGACCACCCGGTCAACGACATCAATCCGCCCTCGCCCTGGGCGATCTGGTCATAGCCCGGGCGGCCGCCCTCCGGGCCGTCATGCCCGAATCCACTGATCGAAAGGATCACCAGTCGCGGATTGATCTCGTGCAGTCGCGACACCGGAAAGCCGAGGCGATCGAGCACGCCGACGCGAAAGTTCTCGACCAGCACGTCGGCGCGCGCCACCAGCGCCGACAAGACGCGCGCATCGTCCTCGTTCTTCAGATCGAGCGTGATCGATTCCTTGTTGCGATTGGCCGACAGGAAGTAAGTCGACTCGCGCGATGCACCTTCGGGCGTGAGGAACGGGGGTCCCCAGCCACGACTGTCGTCACCGTGCTCGGGCACCTCGACCTTGATTACGCGGGCACCCTGATCCGCAAGCATCATGGTTGCGTGCGGCCCGGCGAGTGCCCGCGTGAGATCGACGACGAGTACGCCCTCGAGCGGTCCGCCGTCCAATACGTCAACCATCGCCGTCCTCCAACCAGTCGCAGTCAGCGGCTTTGGCGCCCCCTGCGAGTCTGGCGTATCCCGGACCACGGTCGAAGAACGGCTGACCCGGAACGCGATTTGCGCGCACCGCAGCCCGATGGCGTGCGGTCGCCTGCTCATCGACTTCGCTCGACGAACCGTTAACGATCACGCCGTAGTCGTCCCGAGCACCCGCGACCGACACCTTGCCGGTGCGCACGTCGTAGCCGACCTCCGCGGCCGGGCGATCGAGCGGATCACCCCACCCGCCGCCGCCGGTGGTGCGGATGCGGATCACTTCGCCGGCGCGGACCGGCACGGCGTCGGCCAGGGCGTCGACCTCGCGCTCGCGTGGACCGTCGGGATCGATCGTCACCTGGAACGGGCGGCCGGCCCGGCCACCGCGCACACCCCAGCAGGCGAGGATGGATCGGTCGGCGATGGACATGAAGTTGGCATCGGCCAGCACGCGAATGTGCTTCTCATAGCCGAGCCCGCCGCGGTAGCGACCCGGGCCGCCCGAGTCGCGGGCCAGACCCAGCCGTTCGACCCGCAGCGGGAATCGGGCCTCGGTGAACTCGGTCGGCAGGTTGCGGGAATCGGGCACGATGTGCACGGTGTCCTCGCCGTCGGCGTAGTAGCGACCGCCCGACCCGCCGCCGAGGACCTCACGCATGAGGTAGGGGCGGCCGTCGCGATCATCGCCGTAGACGCCGGTGTAGCGGATCGTTTCCTGATCGGCCGGAACGTTGCCTTTGACTGCCTTGGCCAGCACGCCGACGAGCACGCCGAGCAGACGCAGGATCACGAACGTGCGGGCGTTGGTCGGCGCGGGAAAGATCGGCGTGAGCAGCGTGCCCGGTGACGGGAATCGCATCTCGATCAGTGGCACAACGCCCTCGTTTACGTCCAGTTCGGCCATCCGTTCAGGCGTGTCGGCCAAATTACGCAGTACGGGCGCCAGCCATTTCTTCAGGAAGTTGCCCTCGGCGTAGTTGCCGCAATGATTGATCGGACCCTTGGCCTGGGGTGACGTACCGGCGAAGTCGATGATCAATCGTTCCCCGCCGGGGTCGTCGGCCGGTGTGTGGGTGAGCGTGATCCGCTGGGCGTGCAGGCGGGGTGCGTCGACGCCGTCGTGTTCGGCGTAGTCCTCCCAGCTCCACGTGCCGATCGGGATCTTGGCGAGGATCTCGCGCCGATACGTCTCGGTAGTGCGCTCGACGATCGCGTCGAAACAGGTTTCGATCGCGGCGCGTCCGTAGCGGTCGAACAACTCGCCCAGTCGCCGGGCTCCCATCAGGCAGGCCGAGCATTCGGCGTCGAGGTCAGCCGCGAGCGACTCGGGCATCCGTGAGTTACGGGTCATGATCGTCAGCGCGGCTCGGTTGGGTACGCCCTGGTCCCACAGCCGGATCGGCGGGACCATCAAGCCTTCCTCGAAGACGCTGGTGGCATGGCTGGGCATCGAACCGGGCACGGCGCCGCCGATATCGTCGTGATGGCCGAAGGCTTGGACGAAAGCCACGACGTCCCCGCCGCTGAACACCGGCACGGTCACACAGAGGTCGGGCAGATGGCCGATGCCGCCTTCGGAGAGGTAGACGTCATTGTGGAAGAAGACGTCGCCCGGGCGCATCGTGTCGAGCGGAAAGTCGCGGGCGACCGGATGGACGAGTGCACTGTACGAGCGCCCGGTGAGTTTGCGCAGCAGTCGATCGTGGATGCCGGCGCGGAAGTCATGCGCGTCACGGATCATCGGCGAGCGTGACGTGCGGGCGATCGCGGTCTCGACCTCCATCTCGATCGACGCGAGACTGCCCTGGACGATTTCGACCAGAATCGGGTCGGGCGTCGCACCGCCGGTCAGCACCGCGTCACCGGTCAACACCGCGTCACCGTCAACACCGCGTCACCACTCAACACCGGGTCACCACTCAACACCGGGTCACCACCAGGTTGCCGAAGTCGTCGACCCGGGCGGCGAAGCCCGGATGCAGTGGAATGGTCGAGCCGTACTCCTCGATGATTGCCGGTCCGACGAGTTGCGCGCCGGCCGGCAACGTGGCCCGGTCGTAGATCGCGGTGTCGACGCGGGTGGCACCATCGAACGAGACCGCACGGCGGCCGCGCGCTTGCGGCGTCGCCCCGGCTGACACGCGGCGCTCGGCCGGCTTGGCGATCGGACCAACGCCGGTGACCCGCAGGTTGACCCATTCGACTTGTTGCCGCTGGTCGGCCGCGAAGTCGTAGCCGTACAGGGCGCGATGGGCGGCGTGGAAGTCGCGGGCGACGGCGGCCGGATCGAGTTCGTCGGCCAGTGATACGCGAATCTCGTAGGCCTGGCCGAAGTAGCGCAGGTCGGCCGAGCGCAGGAAGCGTTGCTCGGCCGGGGCGAATCCTTCGACGTCGAGGGCGTGGGCGGCCTCGGCCCGAAGCTCGTGGAGGATCTTCTCTACCGTGGCCGGGTCGAGGTCGTCGTGACGAGAGGTTGCGGTGCGCACGTAGTCGTTCTTCACGTCGACCGTGAGCAGGCCGTAGGCGGAGACGTTGCCGGGGTGCACGGGCACGAGCACCGTCGACAAACCGAGCACGTCCATCAGCCGGCAGAGCAACAGTGATCCAGATCCGCCGAACGTCGTCAGCGCGAAATCCCGCACGTCCAGACCACGTTTGACGGTGATCTGCCGCAATGCGTTGGCCTGATTCCAGGCGGATATCTCAAGAATGCCGTTTGCGCACGCTTCGACTTCGAGATCGAGTTCAGTGGCCAGCTGTTGGATTCCGGTCCGGGCCGCATCTACGTCGAGTGAAATCTCACCGCCGAGCAGACGGGGTGGAACGCGACCGAGGACGACGTGCGCGTCGGTCACGGTGACCTCGCTTCCGCCGCGTCCGTAACAGATGGGGCCCGGGTCGGCACCGGCCGACTGTGGGCCGACACGCAACGAGCCGTCGGGGCCCAGCGTCGCGATCGATCCGCCTCCGGCACCCACGGTGACGATGTCGATCATCGGGATCTTGGCCGGATACCGGCCGACGGATCCCTCCGTGGTCAGGGTCGGTTCGCCGTCGACGACGACGCACACGTCGGTGGATGTTCCGCCGCCGTCGAGCGTGAGCACGCGGTCGTAGCCGGCCCGCTGCGCGATCAACGCCGCGCCGAGGGCACCGGCGGCCGGACCCGACAGCATCGTGGTGATCGGGTTATTGACGACCTCGTCGGCCGAGAGCACCCCGCCGTTGGATTTCATCACGTAGCAGGGCAGGCCTCGCCGCAGCCGGTCGAGCCGTCGGCGTAACGAGGCGATGTAGCGCGACACGGCCGGTTTCACGGCCGCGTCGACCAAGGTGGTCACGGCTCGCTCGTACTCGCGGTATTCGCGCAGCACATCGGCGGATATCGAGATCGTGGCCTTCGGATGTTCGCGCAGCACGATTTCGCGTACACGTTGTTCGTGCGTGGGATCGGAGTAGCTGTGCAGGAGGCAGATCCCGATCGTGTCGACGCCCTTGGCGCGGTAGAAGCGGGCGGCGTCGACGACGTCATCCTCGGCCAATGGCCGTACTTCGGTTCCGAGGTGGTCGAGGCGACCGCCGACGGTACGCACAAGATCGGCCGGCACGATGCGATCGGGTTTGACCCAGAAGTAGCTGTTGCCGTAGCCGTCGGGCACGGATTGCCGCGCGATCTCGAGCAGGAACTCGTAGCCCTCCGTGGTGATGAAACCCAAACGCGGGATCCGGCCTTCGAGCAGCCGGTTGGTGGCCACGGTGGTGCCATGGCTGATGGCGGTGACGTCTTTGGGGGTGAGCTCGAGCTGCGCCAACACCTTCTCAACGGCGGCGAGGAAGCCGTCGGCCGGGTCGCTCGGGGTGGACGGGGTCTTGGTCGTGACGATCGCGCCGGTCAGATCATCGACCGCGACGACGTCGGTGAACGTGCCGCCGGTGTCGATGCCGATGCGTATCCCCACCGGCTTCAGTCAACTGGCAACAGATGCCGGTCACGTCGGCATTACTTGCCGAACCCGTCGAGATCGGTTTAGCCGGGGCGGCGTCGTCAGAACAGCGACAGCTGGGCCGCCTTTGGGGGCAGCGGAGCGAAACGCCGGCTCGGGCGCGAACTCCACTCGTAGACCGGCGAGTCGTTCGCTGCTGACTCGATCACGGTCTGCACCGGCACCGGAACGCCGTCGCCGCCGGCCAGTGCCCGCACGGCCGGACCGACGGTCCAGATCAGCTGATGCCGCTCGTAGGCCGACCGCACGCGCGCCTCGTCCAGCGGGAGCGTCCCGACCCCGGAGCCGAGCCCGAGCGGCACGTCGGTGCTCATCGTCATCGCCGCACAGTTGAACTGCCAGGCGGCCCGCGCCTCCGCCTGGGCAAGTTTGGCGGCCGCGGCCGGGCCGATCGCGGCGCGCACCCGCTCGCCGCCGGCATCCAGATCGTCGAACGCGGCCGCGACCGAACCTAACTCGACGAGCAGCTTGGCCGCCGTCTTGGCCCCGATGCCGGCGACGCCGGGCAGGTTGTCAGAGGCGTCGCCGCGCAACGCGGCCAGGTCGCGGTACTGCTCGGGGCGGATGCCGAGCATCGTCACCAGTCGCTCGGGGGTGAGCAGCGGCGACGCCTCGACGCCGCCGTTGATGATCCGCAGCACGCGGGTGTGCTCATCGATCAAGGCGAACGCGTCGCGGTCGGAGGTGACGATCACCGTGGTGGCGCCGACGGTGGGCGCGTAGCAAGCGGTCGAGGCGAGCACGTCGTCGGCTTCCAGACCGGGCGGCACGATGACGGCCACCCCCATCGCGTGCAGGACCTCGGTCGCCAGAGCCAGCTGGTCGACCAGTGTCGGCAACTTGTCGACGCGGGTCGCCTTGTACTGCGGCCAGGTGACCCGGCGGATGCTGTGGTCCGGATCGTCGAAGCCGACGACGACCGCGTCGGGCCCGATCCGTTCGACGGCGGCGACCAGTTGCGACAGCAGGCCGCGGACAGCCCAGCTGGGTCGACCATCGACGTCCCGCGCACCGGTGCGGGCGTTGGCGTGGTAACTCCGGTGGACGAGCGAGTTGCCGTCGATCGCGAGGTACACCGCAGCCACGCACCTATCCTGCATCACGGTCACGACAACCAGGTGATCGACGTTCTGATCGGTGCAACGGGCAAGCCGGAAGGTGGAGGTAGCGGGGTGACCTCACGCTGGAGCGCGGCCGGCGGAATCAGCGGCGACGACTACGCCGCCCGGTTCGCGGCCCTGGCCGCCACCGGGGCCGACGTGCACGGCGAGGCCGCCTTCGTCACGACGCTCATCGCGCCGGGCGCCCGGGTGCTCGACGCCGGCTGCGGCACCGGGCGCGTGGCCGTTCGCCTGGCCGAACTCGGCTACGCCTGCACCGGCGTCGACAGCGACGACTCGATGCTCGCAACGGCCCGGCGCAGCTCTCGCGACGTGCACTGGCTACTGGGCGACCTGGCCGATCTGGCCGACCCGGAGGTCCTGGAACACCCGAGCTTCGATCTGGTCGTCTGCGCCGGCAACGTCATCCCGTTTCTCGCCGCCGGCAGCGAACCTGCGGTCGTCGCCGCCCTGGCCGCTCGACTGAGCCCCGACGGGCTCCTGGCCACCGGGTTCGGCCTCGACCGTCGCCATCTGCCGCCGGCGGCCGCGCTGGTCCGACTGGCCGACTACGACGACTGGTGCGCCGCCGCCGGCCTGGACCTGATCGAGCGGTACGCGACGTGGGACCGCGACCCGTACGTGACCGATCCGCCGCCGGGATACGCGGTGAGCGTGCACCGCCGGCGGTGACGGCGCGGACCAAGCGGTCAGTCGGCGCCGCGCGCGAACGACGTGCGGGCCTCGCCCAGCAGCGCGGCCGCGTGGCGATTGATCACTTCGAGATTTCGGTCCTCCAGGTGGTCGAACGGTTGAGCCACCGACGAGCCCGGCGTCAACGAGGCCAGCGCTTTCGCCGGGTCGAGCCGGGCCGAGATCCAGCACTCGTGCGAGGCCGCTCGCGCCACCACCTCGGCAATCGGCGTGACGATCATCGAATTGCCGAAATAGATGACCTGCGCCGGGTCGACCCCGGTCGCGTTCGACCCGATGACGTAAACATGATTGTCATAGGCGCGGGCGCGATTGGTGAGCTCCCAGAGGTCGGCCGACCGGAGCAGCGCCGACGGTCGGCAAATGATCTCAGCTCCCTCGATGGCGGTGATCCGGGCCAGTTCGGGATAGTCGCCGTCGAAGCAGATGATCACGCCGATGCGCCCGATCTCCGTCGACACCACCAGGATGTCGTCGCCCGGTGTCACCCAGCCACCCCGATCGGCCCGCTCCGACCCGAACGGGTGGGTCTTGCGGTAGGTCCCGAACTCGTGACCGTCCGGACCGACGACGTAGGCGGCGTTGTACACGATGCCGCGCTCCGGCGCGCGCTCGTAACTGCCGAAGACGAGGTGGATGCCCAGTTCCCGAGCGGCCCGGTGATATGGCGTGCGGATGTCGTCGTCCACGAGGTCCCAGAGCTCGGTCGTGTCGATGCCGGGTGTGAACCCGGTCGTGACCGATTCGGGCAACACGATCAAGTCCGCGCCCGTGGCCGCGTGACACGCGCGCACGAGTTCCAACGCCCGCTCGCCGTTGTTCTTGATGCTGCCCACGGTCAGTGGCTGGGATGACGGGGCGACCTGCACGGCCGCCGCGGTGATCTCACGCATCACGACCTCCGTGGTTCTAAGAGACGTCGTCCCAGCATCCGCCCCGCGAGCGCACCTGTCAGCACCCCGGCCAGCGCGATCGCCGCACCCACGATCGTTCCGCGCAGGAAGTCACTACTGCCGCCGCCGGATGCAGCGATCGCAGACGCTGGCCCCGACCCCGAATTCCTGTCCGCCCCCGGCTGCCCGCCCAGCGCCAACGTTCCCGTCGGCTTTCCCTTGTCCACTGGCCGCTCACCGCGAAGATCTCGGTCCACCGCGTCGAAGAACTGCGCGGCCATCTTCTTGGCCACGGCGGTAAGCATCCGCTGCCCGACCCCGGCGACCATGCCACCGACCTCGGCGTCGGCGTCGTAGATCAGTCGGGTGCCGCCGTCGCCGGTCGGGTCGAGCTTCACCCGCACCTCGGTGCGCACCGTGCCGGGCGCACCGGCCCCCGACGCCGACAGCAGGAACGACGAGGGCAGTTGCTGCTCCGAGAGCGCGACCTTACCGGCATAGCTGCCCTTGATCGAGCCGACCCCGGCGCTGACCGTCATGGCGTAGACGTCAGGACCGGTCTCGTCGAGGCGCTCGCAGCCCGGGATGGTGCGACGCAGTACCTCCGGGTCGTTGAGCGCGGCCCACACCGTCTCGACCGGCGCGTGCAGAACCGCCTCGCCGCTGACCTTCATGCGATCTCCTCCAAGGGACCGGCGGCCGGAGCGCGCGGGCCGGGGCGCTCAGAGGTGAGCCGGTCGGCACGCGCACGCAAGGTGAAAAGGTCACTCGGCGAAATCGGCATGGCGCGAATCGGGATTCCTTCGGCGTCCTCGATGGCCGACGCGAAGACCGCGGCCGAGGGGATCACGCCGGCCTCGCCGGCACCTTTGATGCCGAGCGGGTTCAACGGCGACGGGGTCTCCAAGTGGTCGATCTCGATCGCGGACGGCACTTCGGTCACGTAGGGCATCAGGAAGTCCATGAACGAGGCGTTGAGCAACTGTCCGTGCTCGTCATAGACCATCCGTTCGTACAGCGCACCGCCCACGCCTTGCGCCACCCCACCGTGCACCTGCCCCTCGACGATCCGCGGATTGATCAGATTTCCGCAGTCGTGCACGACGCAGTAGCGCAAAATTTTGATCTCGGCGGTGTCGGGATCGGTTTCGACGATCACGGCGTGCGCGCCGTTGGCGAACGTCGACTGCGCGGGCGAGTAGTAGTCCTTGCCTTCCAGGCCGGGTTCGTCGTCTTCATCGACCGGCGGTTTGTCGGGATTCCCGATCGCGAATTGGGTCGCGGCCTTCGAAGCCTCGTCGAACGCGTAACGCAACGGGTTGGACAGCACGGCCACCGTGCCGAGGCCGATCGTCACGCCGGGCGCGCCCTTGACCCGTACCTGCCCGTCAACGATCTCCAGGTCGTCGGGTGAGGCCTCCAAAGCCTCCCCGGCGATCCTCAGGGCCTTCTGCCGCACGACTCGCGCGGCCAAGGCCACCGCCGAGCCACTCATCACGGCTGCCCGCGAGGCGAATGTGCCGACGGCATACGGAAATCGTCGGGTGTCGCCGGTGACGACCTCGACGTCCTCGAGCGCCACGCCCAGTTCGTCGGCCACGATCTGGGCGAAGGCGGTCTGATGCCCTTGCCCCTGTGACGTCAGCCCGGTCGCGACCTTCACCTTGCCCGAGGTCTCCACGTGCACGTGGCCACCCTCGTACGGGCCGACTCCGGTGCCCTCGACATACATCGCGAGCCCGATGCCGACCCGTCGGCCCTCGGCCCGGGCGTCCGCCCGGAACTGCTCGAAGTCGCTCCACCCGATCAGCGCCTTGAGCTTGGCCAACGTGCCCGGATAGTCGCCCGAGTCGTAACACAGCGGCCGGCCGTCCTGAAAGATCAAGCCGTGGTCGTAAGGCATTTCCTCGGGCTGAATGAAATTGGCTGCGCGGACATCGGCCCGGTCGAGATCGAGTGCACGAGCGATCGCGTCCATGGTTCGTTCCATCGCGAAGACGCCCTGCGGTCGCCCGGCCCCTCGATAGGGCGTCACGATCACGGTGTTGGTGTAGAGGCTGTCGAACGTTACGCGATAGTCGTGCACTCTGTACGGGCCGAGTAGCTGCGTCGACGTGATGATCGGCACTATCAGGCCGTAGGGCGTGTACGCGCCGTGGTCGTGCCAGAAGCGCACGTCCAAACCGTGGATCCGGCCCTGGTCGTCGAAACCGACGTCGACGTGCTGGATCTGGGCCCGTTCGTGGGCCGAGGCGACGAAGTGCTCGCGACGGTCTTCGGTGAATTTCACCGGTCGGTCCAGCGCCCGGGCCGCGAACGGCACCAATACTTCCTCCGGCCACGGATGCACGATCTTCACGCCGAAGCCGCCGCCCACGTCGGGCGTGATCACCTCGACGGCCCCCAACGGAAGGTCGAGTTTGGCCGCGACGGCGGCGCGCACACCGGTCGAGGTCTGGGTCGAGGTCCACACCCGCAGTCGTTTCGAGTCGCGGTCCCAGCGCGCCAGAACTCCACGCCCTTCCAGGGGCATCGAGGCCGAACGCTCGACGGTCAGGTCGAGCGCGAGCCGGTGCGGTGCCGCGGCCAGGGCGGCATCGACGTCGCCGATCGCCTGGGTCATGCGGGCGCCAAGGTTGCCCGGCACGTCGTCGTGCACGAGTCGATCGGCCGCACGGGCCGCCTGGATCCCGACGACCGGTGGTAGCTGCGCGTAGTGCACCACGACGCGCTCGGCGGCGTCCTCAGCGATGTAGCGATCACGCGCCACCACCATGGCAATCGCCTCGCCGACGTGATTGACCTCGTCCTTGGCCAACGCATGAGGGGTGCGACCCTGCGTCAAGGCGGGGTGCGGGATCAGTAGCGGCAACGGTTCAGCCAGCGGGCCGGGCAGATCGTCGTAGGTATAGATGGCGACCAGCCCGTCGATGTCGATCGCGTCGGAAACGTCGATGTCCAGGATGCGCCCGTGCGCATGAGGTGAACGCACGAACGCGGCCGCGAGCGCATCCGAACCGAGGTCATCGAGATAGGCGCCCTGGCCGCGGAGCAGTCGCGGATCCTCGATCCGCTTAATCGGGGCTCCGAATAGCCTGGTCATCATTCGGCCGCCTTCAGCACAGCGGCCACGATGTTCTGGTAGCCGGTGCAGCGGCAGAGGTTGCCCGAGATCATTTCGCGCGCTTGTTCCGGCGACGGCGAAGGATTGTCCCGCAGTCCGGCGGTGATCGTGGTCAGGAAGCCGGGTGTGCAGAAGCCGCATTGCAGGCCGTGCGCGTCCTGGAAGGCCTGCTGCACCTTCGACAAGCTGCCGCCCGGTCCGGCCAATCCTTCGACCGTCGTCACTTCTTGACCGTCGACGGTCGCCGCGAGCAGCAGACAGGAGCGGACGGGCACCCCGTCGAGCAGAACCGTGCACGCGCCGCATACGCCGTGCTCGCAGCCGACGTGGGTGCCGGTCAGCCCGAGGTCGTGGCGCAGGAAGTCCGACAGCAACCGTCGCGGTGGCACCCGGGCCCGGTAGCCGGCCCCGTTGACGATCAAGGCAACGTCGATGTCCGCGCTCACGCAGCCACCGCCCGATCGCGCGCCTCGCGCACGGCCCGGACGGCGAGCACGCCGGCTAGGTGCCGCCGGTACTCGGCGGTGGCGTGGATGTCACCGTCCGGA
Source organism: Actinomycetota bacterium (assembly GCA_019241805.1). Classification (GTDB taxonomy): domain Bacteria; phylum Actinomycetota; class Actinomycetes; order Mycobacteriales; family Jatrophihabitantaceae; genus JAFAWL01. The sequence goes on along the minus strand of JAFAWL010000401.1, from coordinate 175 downwards.
TCGATCACGTCGAGCACCGGCTCCCGCACGGCCGACAGGTCCACGTCACGCGCGGCTCCGGCCAGGGTGTCGCTCACGTCGAGCACGAGCGGAGTCGCGGCCACCGAGACGAATGCCAGCCGCGCGCTCCTGACCACGTGATCGGCATCCACGACAACGACCGCACCGACTCCGC
>JAFAWL010000200.1 GCA_019241805.1 Actinomycetota bacterium | reverse complement strand
ATGAAGGTGTCGGACCCGATCATCTTCGGCCACGGCGTACGCGCATTTTTCGCCGATGTCTTCGACCGCCACGGAGCCGACCTCGCCGCCGCCGGCCTCAATCCCAACGACGGGCTCGGCGCGATCCTCAACGGTTTGGACGATCTCCCCAACGGCGCGGAGATCAAGGCCGCGTTCGCGCAGGGTCTCGACGCCGGACCGGCGCTGGCGATGGTCGACTCCGACCGCGGCATAACGAATCTTCACGTGCCCAGCGACGTCATCGTCGACGCGTCGATGCCGGCGCTGATCCGCACGTCCGGTCACATGTGGGGGCCCGACGGCGTCGAAGCCGACACGTTGGCCGTCATTCCCGACTCCAGCTACGCCGACGTCTACCAGGTCGTCATCGACGACTGTCGCGCCAACGGGGCCTACGACCCGACGACCATGGGCTCGGTCCCCAACGTCGGGCTGATGGCGCAGGCGGCCGAAGAATACGGATCGCACGACAAGACGTTCGAGATCCCGACCGGCGGCACAGTGGTGGTCACGAACCGAGCCGGAGAAACGGTCTTCGAACACGCGGTGGCGACCGGCGACATCTGGCGCATGTGCCAGACCAAGGATCTGCCCATCCGTGACTGGGTCGGACTGGCTGTGCGCCGCGCGCGGATCACCGGTGCGCCCGCCGTCTTCTGGCTCGACTCCACTCGCCCGCACGACGCCAACCTGATCGAGAAGGTGCGGCAGTACCTGCCCGAGCACGACACCGACGGTCTTCAGATCGAGATCATGTCGCCGGCCGAGGCGACCGCGTTCTCGATCGAACGCATTCGCAAGGGGGAGGACACGATCTCGGTCACCGGCAACGTGCTGCGCGACTACCTCACCGACCTCTTCCCGATCCTCGAACTGGGAACCTCGGCGAAGATGCTTTCGGTCGTGCCGCTACTCAACGGTGGCGGCCTGTTCGAAACCGGCGCCGGTGGCTCGGCCCCGAAGCACGTCCAGCAACTGGTCAAGGAGAACTACCTGCGCTGGGACAGCCTCGGTGAGTTCCTCGCCCTGTCGGCCAGCTTCGACCACCTAGCCCGCTCGACCGACAACCCCCGCGCGCAGGTGCTGGCCGACACCCTCGACCGCGCCACCGCTACCTTCCTCGACCAGGACAAGTCCCCGGCCCGCCGCGTCGGGTCGATCGACAACCGCGGCAGCCACTTCTACCTCGCCCTCTACTGGGCCCAGGAGTTGGCCGCCCAGACCGACGATGCCGTCCTCGCGGCCACGTTCGCCCCGCTGGCCGCGAGGCTGACCGACGCCGAACAGGCGATCGCCGAAGAACTCATCGCGGTTCAGGGCCACCCCGTCGATCTCGGCGGCTACTACCGACCCGACCCGGCCAAGGCCGAGGCGGTCATGCGCCCGTCGGCCACCCTGAACGGCGCGCTCGCGAACTTCTGACCCACCCGATCTCCTCCTACGGGGGGAGACGAACTTACGACTGCGGACCGACGCGCCCGGGCCGAGCGGACGGCATCGTGGTCGCCATGACCACCACACCCGCTGCCATAGCCTCCTTCGAGGACGTCGTCCCGTCCGAGCAGGTCGTCCGCGTCCGCGGACTGCGCAAGTCCTACGGCGATCGCACCGTCGTCGCCGGCCTCGACCTCGACATCCGGCCCGGCGAAGTCGTCGGCATCATCGGTGCCAACGGCGCCGGCAAGACCACCACCGTCGAATGCCTGCAGGGGCTCCGCCGCCCGGATGCCGGCGAAGTCCGCGTACTCGACCTGGACCCGGCCCGGGACGCCGAACGGCTGCGACCGCGCATCGGTTCGCAACTGCAGGATTCGGCGCTGCCGGACCGGCTGCGGGTCAGCGAGGCGATCGAGCTGTTCGCCACCGGATCGGCCCGGCCGGCCGACGAGTTGTTGGAACAATTCGGGTTGGCCGCGCGTCGACGTTCGGTGTTCGCCTCCCTGTCGGGCGGTGAACGGCAGCGGCTGTTTCTCGTCCTGGCCCTGCTCAATCGGCCCGAGCTCGTGATTCTCGACGAACTTACGCAGGGATTGGATCCGGCCGCTCGTCGAGACGTCTGGGCGGCGATCAGTCGCCTCCACGACCTCGGCACCACAGTGCTGCTCGTGACCCACGAGATGGATGAGGCCGAAGCCTTGTGCGGGCGAGTGATCGCGATGCGCGACGGGCGAGTGCTCGATCAGGGCACGCCGGCCGACCTGGTCGCGCGGCACGCCGGCTGGGCCACAGTCCGCTTCACTGCGCCGGCCGACGTCGTCGCCTTGCAGTCGGCGCTGGCCGGTCTGCCCGGTGTGCGCGACGTGCTGCGCACCGAGCATGACCTGGTCGTGCACGGCGAACGTCAGGTCATAGCCCGCGTGGGCGCCGAGCTCGTGCGTCACGACTACCTGCCCGACGACCTGCGGGTCGAAATCCCGGATCTCGAATCCGCCCTGCTGAGTTTGCTGTCACACAAAGACACCACCACGATCGGAGAATCCCGATGACCACCTTTGCCGCCCCGTCTGTCACCGATCGGCCCGTCGCCGTTGCGCCGAAAGCGCGCTCGTCGGTGAATCGGCTGATCCGCGCCGAACTGCGACTGCTGCGCCGCGATCCGCTGACGCTCACCTTCGTCTTCGCCTTCCCGGTCGTCACGATGCTGATCATCGGGGGCTCGTTCGGCACGAAGCCGGATCACGGGTTCGCCGACCAGAACCCGGCGCACTGGTACGTGGCGTCGTACCTGACCGTCGTGATCGCGGCGACCGGGCTGATCATGATGCCGGTGCACATCGCGTCCTACCGCGAACGCGGCGTGCTGCGCCGGTTCGCCGCGGCCGGCTTCTCGCGATGGTCGTTCGCCATCGCCGAACTGGTGCTCGGACTCGTCGCGATCGTGTTGTCCGGCGTGCTGCTGCTCGTCATCGCCGCTCCTACCTACGGCATCCCGTCGGTCGGAAGTTGGTGGCGGGTGCCGGCCGGGATCGGCGTCGGATCGGTCGGCTTCGTCGCCCTGGGCGTGCTGCTGGGCACGCTCCTGCCCAGTGCTCGCTCGGCCCAGGCCGTCGGGCTGCTGCTGTTCTTCCCCTCGTTCCTGCTCGGCGCCGGGGGACCGCCACCACACGTGATGGGTTCGGCCCTGCGCGCCATCGCCCGCCCGCTTCCGCTGACGCTGATGACTCAGTCGATCAGGGAACCGTGGCTCGGTATCGACGCCGCGACCGGTTCACTCGTCGCCGTCCTCGGCCTGACCGTGGTGGTCGTTATGATCGCCGCGCGCCGCGTGCGTCTGTGATCGGACGTAGGCTCCGAAGCAGATGAACGACCTGCTCGCCCGCGCCGCACGGTGGCTGCCCCTCGCCGTGCTGACGGCGTTCGCCGTCATCGGCGTGATCTCCCATGGGGCGGACGCGCTGCGCGTGATCCTCGCCGTGGTCGCGGTGCTCGCGGCACTAAGATTTCGCCCGGAGCGGCCGGCGTGGCAGCTGTCGATCGCGGCGCTGGTCAGTGTCGCGGCGGTGACGATCATCTGCCATGGGTCGTCCGGCAACCCGGGCTGGTTCGCGCCGGTGACGGTCGTCGGCTGGATGGCGTGGATCGCGCGGGCGAACGTGTGGGCACCGGTGTACGCGGCCACGATGAGCGTCATCGTCGTCGAGGCGGTGCTCGCGCCGGATCACGGCTGGCTGCCGTGGCTGGCCGGAACCACGTTCGCGGTCGTCGCCTGCTGGTTCGCGCAGCACGAACGCCGGCTCGCCGAACAGCTGCGCGCCGCCCAGGCAGGTCTGGCCGAACGGGCACGGGTCGAGGAACGGAACCGGATCGCGCATGAGATCCACGACGCGGTGGCGCACTCGTTGACGGTGTCGCTGCTGCACATCGCCGGGGCCCGTCTGGCACTCGACGACGATGTCGAGGAAGCCCGGCACTTGATGGCCGAAGCCGAAGATCTTGGTCGGGTCGCACTCACCGAGGTACGGCAGGCGGTCGGACTGCTGCGCGAGGACGGACGGGTCGACGGGTTATTGCCCGGC